>CABRSG010000006.1 GCA_902473545.1 uncultured Lachnospiraceae bacterium
CAGGTTCTTTACGATCTGGATGAGAAACTGAAGTACCAGGTGACGGAGGAAAATCAGAATAAGGAGCTGGTGATGAACGACCAGCCGGAATCCTCCTACTGGTTTCCGGAGCAGCTTCTGGAGTGGAAACCGGAGGAGGACGGGGATCTGAAGTATAATGTCAGCACGGTGCCGCTGGCAAAGCGCGTGGACAAAGAAAATCTTACCACGGTGAACAGCACGCAGAACACGGACACGAAGGTGATGGCGATCTCCATCATGAACTCCAGCACCAGCGGAAATGCGCCGCACGGTCTTAATTCGGCAAACTGCAACATCTTTACCTACTGGCAGTATGTGGATGAGCTGGTATACTGGGGCGGCTCTTCGGGCGAAGGTCTGATCGTTCCGCCAAGCCCGGATGTGACAGATCTTGCGCACAAGAACGGTGTTCCGGTGATCGGTACCGTATTCTTCCCGCAGGGCGTTGCAGGCGGCAAGATGGAGTGGCTGAACACCTTCCTTGCGCAGGCTGAGGATGGAAGCTTTCCGATGGCAGACAAGCTGATCGAGGTAGCGCAGACCTATGGCTTTGACGGCTGGTTTATTAACCAGGAGACGGAGGGCACCGAGGAGGAGCCGCTGACGAAGGAGCATGCGGATGCGATGCAGCTCTTTATAAAATACTTTAAGGAAAAAGCGCCGGAGCTTCGTCTGGTTTACTACGATTCCATGACGGTAGACGGCGAGATGGACTGGCAGAACGCGCTGACCGACGCAAACGCAGCATACCTTGTGGACGGGGAGGGCAATGCGGTTGCAGACGAGATGTTCCTCAACTTCTGGTGGACGGACGAGGAGCTGGCGGATGAAAAACTTCTGGAGGCGTCCGCAAAGAAAGCGACGGAGCTTAACATTGATCCGTATAATCTCTATGCGGGCATCGACGTGCAGGCAAACGGCTACAACACACCGATCCGCTGGGATCTGTTTGCAGACGGGGACGGAGCTTCTCATACCTCCCTCGGCATTTACTGTCCGAGCTGGGCATACTTCTCCGCCTCCACGCTGGACGATTTCCACAAGAATGAAAATACCTTCTGGGTAAACAGCAAGCGCGATCCGTCTGTGGATGTGGAATATACCTCTGCGGATCAGTGGCACGGTGTTGCGACATACGTAGTTGAAAAATCGGCGATCACGGAGCTTCCGTTTATCACGAACTTCAACACAGGCAGCGGCTACAGCTTCTATAAAGAGGGCGAGCAGATTTCCACGCTTGACTGGAACAACCGCAGCATCGGCGATATTCTGCCGACCTACCGCTGGATGATCGACCAGGAAGAAAATAATCTGACCGCAGCATTCGATGTTGGAAATGCATGGTACGGCGGCACTTCTCTGAAGCTGTACGGCAAGACGGCGGCAGGCGCATCCTCTGTGATTCACATGTACAGTGCAGATCTGCCGGTTGAGGAAGCAACGGTATTTACAACGACCGTAAAGACAGATGCCGAGACGGATCTGAATGCGATCCTCACCTTTGACGACGGAACCACAGAGACCGTAAACGGCGATGCAAAGGCCGGCGAGGGCTGGACGACCATCGGCTTTGATATCTCCGGATATGCAGGAAAGAAAATCCGTGAAATCTCTTATGAGATTATCCCGGCGACGGAAAACAGCTTCTACCAGATCAATTTCGGAAACATTACGATTACAAACGAGACGGAGAAGGAAAACGCAGAGATCAGCAATCTTACTGTCGACGGTACGGAGTTTGACGAGGACGGTATGTACGCAGGTGTCCGCCTTTCCTGGGAGAGCACGCAGGAGGATTCCTGCTATGAGGTATATCGTGTGAACGACGACAAGACAATTTCTCTGCTCGGCGTATCGAACACGACCTGCTTCTATGTAAATACCCTTCCGCGCACGGGAGAGACAAACAAATCAGACTTTATGGTAATTCCGGTGAACGAGCTGCTCGCAGAGGGCGAGGGTGTGACCGTATCTATGGACTGGCCGGACAACAGTCTGCCGAAAGCAGCGCTGACCGCATCCCAGACGCTTATCGGACCGGACAGCAAGGTAACCTTCACCAGCGCATGCTCCCAGAATACGGAGAACGTTTCCTGGTCCATGCCGGGCGCAAGCGAAGAGACGGCAGAGGGCGAGAGCGTAAGCGTTACTTATGAGAATGAGGGTGTTTATGACGTAACGGTAACGGCGAAGAATTCCTCTGGCGAGGCGGAGCAGACCTACAGCGGACTGATCGTTGTTTCCTCTGCGGTGGAAAAGGATGGCGCGCTGACACTGCTGTCCCAGGGCAGGGAAGTGGAAGCGACGGCTTATGTAAACGATAACGAGGCGCCGCCTTTCGCAGTGGACGGCGACGTGACAAAGAAATGGTGTGCAACCGGCACACCGCCTCATGAGATTACGATTGATCTCGGCGAGGAAGCGGCAGTCAGCCAGGTGAAGATTTCCCATGCGGAAGCAGGCGGTGAGGGCGCCGACATGAACACGAAGGCATACACCATTCTGGTAAGCAGCGACGGACTTTCCTTCACACCGGTGGCATCCGTCACAAAGAACACCAGCGGCGAAACACTCGATACCTTTGCACCGGTAAATGCAAGATATGTGAAGCTGTCGGTAGTGAAGCCGACGCAGGGTTCCGATACGGCGGCGCGTATTTACGAAATCGAAGTGTACGGCACAGAAACAACGCTTGACGCGGAAGCGAAAACCGTGTCATGATAACAAGGGGGTGATCCCCGGATAAATGTGAAAAAGGACGGAGGACCTGAACATGGCAGCAGAATTAAAGAACAGACAGATTCCGGAGTCGATCTGTCGCATACTGGATACCGTAAAGGAAGTATTTGCGCGGGAGCCGCAGGTATATGAGACATTTAAAAACTGCTACACAAATACCTTAAATACTGCCGTTCATCATATGGAGGACAATACGGTTTACATTGTCACGGGCGACATCCCGGCCATGTGGCTGCGTGACTCGGCAGCCTCCCTCCGTCCCTATCTGATTCCGGCAAAAGAGGACAAAAAGATCGCTGATATCCTGGTGGGCGCGGCGCAGCGCCAGGCGGAGTATATCTGCATCGATCCTTATGCAAACGCCTTCAACGCGGAGGCGAACGGAAACTGCTGGGAGAAGGATGAAACGGAGATGAATGACTGGCTGTGGGAGCGGAAGTACGAGATTGATTCTCTCTGTTATCCGATCCAGTTTGCGTATCTCATCTGGAAAAATACCGGCAGAACCGATCAGTTTACACGCGCTTTCGCGGAGGCAGCGTGGAAAATCCTCACGGTGTTCCGGACGGAGCAGTACCACGAGGAAAAATCGACCTACCGGTTTACAAGAAGAAATACTTACTACACGGACACCCTCTCCAGAGACGGCAGGGGACCGCTGGTAAAACAGGGCATTGGAATGACCTGGTCGGGCTTCCGCCCGAGCGACGACGCCTGCACCTACGGCTATCTGATTCCGTCCAATATGTTTGCGGTCGTGGCGCTCGGCTATCTGGAGGAAATCTCCCGGGAGGTGCTGAAGCTCCCGGAGATGGCGCGGGAAGCAGCGGCTCTGAAAAAAGAGATTTATGAGGGCATTGAAAAATACGGTATCACCCGCAGGGAAGGCTTCGGGGAGGTGTATGCATACGAGGCGGACGGCTTTGGCGAATTCAATCTGATGGACGACGCCAACGTGCCGAGCCTTTTATCCATGGATTATCTCGGATATAAAGGACATAGCCGCGAGGTGGCGGAAAATACAAGAAAACTGATTTTAAGCGAGACAAATCCTTTTTACTACAAAGGAGAGAAGGCGGCGGGGATCGGAAGTCCCCACACGCCAGCCGGATATATCTGGCACATTGCGTTATGTATGCAGGGGCTTACTGCACAGACGGCGGAGGAAAAAAGGCGGATGATCATGCTGGCAGTCTCCACCGACGGCGGCAAAAAGCTGATGCACGAGGGCTTCTGCGCGGACGACGACACACAGTACACAAGGGAATGGTTTGCCTGGGCAAATGCGATGTTCAGCGAGCTTGTGATGGATTATTGCGGATATAAAGTGAATTTTATATGATAGAACGAGGAGGCAGCTATGTTTTTAACGGACAGAAAACTGGAAAGACGGATTACGGAGCTTAAAGAGTATCGCTACCGCGACATTATCCGTCTCGAAGAATTTGCAGTAAAGGAAGATACCGGGGGCGTGGTAAACCCGGCGCTTCCGACATCCTTTGAGGGCTGGGATACCCTGCGCACAGGCGACACCTGGAAGGGACGCGATCGTTTTCTGTGGATGCATAAGGAAATCCCGGTTCCGGCAGAGTGGAAGGGCAGAAAGATTGTCGGAATTTTTGATTTTGGAAACACCGGCGCGGGAAATAACTCCGGCTTTGAGTCGATGCTGTACTTAAACGGCAGCATGTATCAGGGCGTGGATGTAAATCATAAAGAAGCATTTTTTGAGGACACAAACTGCGGAAAGGTGCTGGATGTCACTTTCCGCCTCTGGTCCGGTCTGGAGGGCGGCGGTGTGCCGACCGAGCAGGAGCACCGCATTGCGCGCGCAGACCTGGCGTGGCTGGACGAGCAGGTGGACGACTTCTATTACATGGCGCAGATGGTATGGGAGACGCTTGGACAGCTAAATGAGTTTGATCCGATCCAGCATGACCTGCGCAGAGCGCTCGACGAGGCGTGCCACTGCATCGACTGGTCTTATCCGGGGAGCGATGCATTCTACGAGAGCGTTCACGAGGCGGATATTCTCTTAAACGAGGCAATCGACGGTATGAACAAAAACAGCTCCGTGAACGTGAGCTGCGTGGGGCACACGCACATCGACATGGCGTGGCTCTGGCGTCTGAAGCACACCAGAGAGAAAGGCTCCCGCTCCTTCTCAACGGTACTTCGCCTGATGAAGCAGTACCCGGAATACATTTTCCTGCAGACACAGCCGCAGATCTATGAATATATGAAGGAAGATTTCCCGGAGATTTACGCGCAGATCAAGGAGCGCGTGGCGGAGGGACGCTGGGAAGCGGACGGCGCAATGTGGGTGGAGGCGGACTGTAACCTCACCAGCGGCGAGTCGCTTACCAGACAGATTCTGCTCGGAAGCAAATTCATTAAGGATGAATTTGGCAAAGAGGTGGAATACCTCTGGCTTCCGGACGTGTTCGGCTATTCCTGGGCACTGCCGCAGATTCTGAAAAAAGCGGGCATCAACACCTTTATGACGACAAAGATCAGTTGGAATCAGTACAATCGTATGCCGCACGACACCTTTATGTGGAAGGGTATCGACGGAAGCGAGGTGCTGACGCACTTTATCACGACGCCGGATCCGTGGAGCGAACCGGGTTCCTGGTTCTACACCTACAACGGCAAGCTGACGCCGAAGACGGTGAAGGGCACCTGGGAGGCGTACAGCGAGAAGCAGATGAATAAGGATCTGCTGATTTCCTTCGGCTACGGCGACGGAGGCGGCGGTGTAAACCGCGACATGCTGGAGAACCGCAGAAGGATCGACAAAATTCCGGGACTTCCGAATCTGAAGATTACAACGGCGGCGGAATATTTCCGTAAGCTGCATGAGACCGTAAAGGAGACCGACCAGTACGTACACACCTGGGACGGGGAGCTGTATCTGGAATACCACAGAGGAACCTACACCAGCCAGGGTTACAATAAACGCATGAACCGCAAAATGGAGCTTCTTTACCGGAGAGCGGAGTGGCTGACAGTGATGGACGCTGTGAATAAGGGCAGCATCGAAGAGTCACAGCAGGAGGAGCTGACGAAGGGCTGGAAGCATATCCTCACAGACCAGTTCCACGATATCATTCCGGGGTCCTCCATCCATGAGGTATATGAGGATTCCAGAAAGGATTACGAATACATTGAAGGCGTTGCGCAGGGCGTATGCCGGGGAGCGCTCGCTGATCTGCTCGAAGAAAAGCCGGATTCCTACACGGTATTTAACGCTTCCGCATGGACGAGAGGCGAGATTGTAACTGTTCCGAATACCCGGGCGGGTGTTTACTGTGATGCAGACGGCAATGAACTGACTGCGCAGCAGGCGGGAGATGTCACCTACGTGGAGGTGAAGGACGTCCCGGCAATGGGTACGGCAGCAATTTTCTTTAAGGAGCAGGCTACGGCGGAGACAAAGGCAGCCTTCACCATCAACGGAAGAGATATTGAGACGCCGTATTACAGCATTTCCCTGAATGGCTATGGACAGATCACACGGCTGTTTGACAAGACCTTCGGGCGCGAGGTGCTTCCGAAGGGCGAGCGTGCGAACGTGCTGCAGATGTTCGAGGACAAGCCGCTTGACAACGACGCGTGGGATATCGACATTTTTTATCAGCAGAAGATGCGCGAGATCACCGATCTGACAAAGTTTGAGGTAACGGAGTGCGGCGCGCTGCAGATGAAGATTCATATGGAGTGGAATTACATGAACTCCTTCATCGCACAGGATATGGTGCTCTACAGCGACAGCAGAAGAATCGACTTTAAGACGTTCGTGGATTACCATGAGCAGCATCAGCTTCTGAAAGCGGCGTTCCCGGTGGATATCCGTTCCACCTACGCGACCTACGATGTGCAGTACGGCAATGTGAGACGTCCGAACCACTGGAACACAAGCTGGGATCAGGCGCGGTTCGAGAGCGTGGCGCACCGCTGGGCAGATCTGTCCGAGAGAAACTACGGCGTCAGCCTCTTAAACGATTGCAAGTACGGTCATGACATCAAAGACAATGTGATGCGCATTAGTCTGCTGAAGGCAGGCACGCACCCGGATCACCTGCAGGATCAGGGACAGCACGTATTCACCTACGCGCTCCTTCCGCACGGCGGAGATTTCGTGGAAGGAAACGTGGTGCAGGAGGCGTATGCGCTGAACGATCCGATGCAGACAGCGGAGGGTGTTTGCACCTTTGGAGCGGAAAGCTTCGTAACCTTCGACAACGATCAGGTGGAGCTGGACGCGGTGAAGAAATCCGAGGACGGAAAGTATCTCGTCATCCGTTTCCACGAGTTTGCAGGCTCCGCGCAGAAGGTGACGGTGCGACCGGGTTTTGCCTTTACGGAATGGGCCGAGTGCGATCTGCGCGAGCGTCCGCTCGGCGAATGGTCGCGGGATAAGGAGATCGCGCTTGATCTTCACGCTTATGAAATAAAGACGATTCTGATCTCACTGTAAAAGGTAACGTTTGCGCATTTATTGCGCGGACCGTGACAGAGCCGGGCACGATCCCGGCTCTTTTTCTTGTGAAAATAGTTTGTTTTTGTTGTAGCTATTTGATGATTTTAGTGGATTTGCACAAAGAAACCTGCTATAATAGTTGTGTATTTTGCCGGAGGATAGATATGGAGAAGATAGAGAAGAAAAGCCCAAAACAACTATATAACAAGCTTCTTTTTATTTATACGGCAGTCATTGCGTGCGTGGTGCTGGCGCTGATGATTTACTTTACTACCAGCATGAGGCGGCGTTACCTGGAAAATAATCTGGAATTTCTGCAGATGGCGCACGAGGAGGCGGTGGCGTATGTGAAAAGCTGCTCCAATGCCGCCGATTACCTGCATGAAGAGCTTTACAATTCCAATATGGAGCTGAAGGATGTGCTGCATTATCTCGCGGACAGCACGGAGGAATACCAGAAATACCGGCTTGATTCCTTTTCACAGTATTACCTGCTGGATTATCACGGGATAGAGGATTTCTCAGCGAGTGCGTTCGAGATGTATCCGTCGCTTATCCGGCTGGCATTCGTTAGCTATGAAAAGGGCGATCTGACAGCGTATACCGGCGGACAGGGCGTTTACCACACAGACGATGGCAAAGGAACGCTTGAAAACATCAGGAGCGGAGATCTGGCACAGGAAGGGGAATTTTCGTTTTTGAAAGAGGTTCGCGACCCGAATACCATGCGGAGCATGGGCGCTATGATCGTGACGTTCGGGGCGGATCGCTTTCGGACTATCCGAAGCAGCTACGAGCTGTCGGAACTGGTGGTCTATAACGAGAACGGTACGATGATCTACGATTCCGCCGGGGAGCTCCCGGCAGAAGAGCTGGAGGCGTCGCGCGGGGCGCAGCAGCTTGAGACGAGACTGAAAGCATATGTACGGACGTCAAACCAGGATAAATTAAACGTCATCAGCTATCTGAAAAAAATAGAGGCGGCGCGGATGCCGTTTGGAAGAATGGTGATGATTTTTGCGGTCGGCGTTGCGGCATTTTTCGTCAGCGAATGTCTGGTAAACTGGTATTTAAGGCGCGTTTCCACACGTCTCGACCGCATCCTGAATGGCATGACGAAGGTTATGGGAGGCGATCTGACGGCGCGCCTTGATACGGCAAACAATGGGGATGAGCTGGACGTGATCGCGCTTCACTTTAACGAGATGTGCGAAAAGCTCGATCTGCATATCCAGAAGAGCTACCTTGTCGAGATCGAGCAGAAAAATGCTGAGATGGCGGCGCTGCAGAGTCAGATCAATCCGCATTTCCTTTACAATACCCTGGAAGCGATCCGCATGAAGGCGATCTGCAACGGAGACCAGGAGGTCGGAAAAATGCTCTACAGCATGGCGGTGACGTTCCGCAGCCAGCTCAAGGAGGCGGATGTGATCACGCTCGCGCAGGAGCTGCATTACAGCAAAAAATACATGGAGCTTTTTGAGTATCGCTATCCAAAGCAGTTCCAGTCCGGTGTGGATTGCCCGCTGGAATATATGCAGGTGCCGATCATTAAGTTCGTTTTGCAGCCGGTCATCGAGAATTATTTTATTCACGGCATCCGGATGCGCGACAATGACAATTTCATTAGGATTATGGTAGAAAAGCGGGGCGAGGACTTTGCGATCATCGTCGAGGATAACGGCAGAGGCATGACGGAAGAGGAGATCGCGGAGAAAAACTGGCAGCTTCGGGAAAATAAAATGGATAAGACAAAGTCCATAGGAATCTCGAATGTAAACCGGCGGATCAAGGCGGTATACGGGAGCCGCTGCGGGCTTGAGCTGGAAAATGTAAAAACAGGCGGACTGCGGGTAATTTTAACGTATCGGCCGCAGGAGGGAGAGCGTGATGAGGAAAGTAATGATCGTGGAAGATGAGGAATGGATCCTGCAGGGAATCAGAAGCATTATACGCTGGGAGGAGCTCGGGCTTTCCCTGGTCCACATGGCGTATAACGGCGTGGAGGCGCTGGAGCTGGGGGAGAAGGAGCCGGTGGACATTATTATTACGGACATTGAAATGCCTGAAATGAACGGTCTGGAGCTTTTAAAGGAAATCCGCAGCAGGGAAGAGCGCGTCCGCTTCATCATTCTGACGGGCTTCGATGAATTTGAGTACGCAAGAGAAGCGATCCGCCTGCAGGTGGAGGACTATATTCTAAAGCCAATCAACGAGGAGGAGCTGGAGAATAAGCTGAAGGAGGCGGTTCTGCGGCTCGAAGAGCAGGAAAAGAAAAAAATCCAGTATATCGATGAAAAAACGGAGTGGCTGCAGTTTCTCTCCGGGAAAACAGCCGTCCGGGACAGTGCGCATCACTGTGAACGCTTAAAGCTTTCCTCGGACGGAAGCCCCGTCTGGGCGGCGGTGATGAAATGGAGCACAGGAAGCGTGAAGGAGAACCGGATCACGGACATGATCCTTGCGCTCAATAAGGAGCAGCATGATCTTCGTATTGTGCATCTGCCGCCGGACAGTCTGCTGATGCTGCTTACGGGCAGAGAGGACGGAGAGGACGCGCAGGAGGTGAAGGAGTATTTTCAGATGCTTCAGAACCAGGTCGAGAGTCAGTTTGACATCCTCACCTTTGTCGGGATCGGACCGGTGTTTTACGATTATAAAGACCTTCCGGAGAGCTATCAGCAGGCGCGGAGGCTCCAGAAATATCTGGTGGTGGAGGGCTACGGAAGCTGTCTGAACGTGGCAGATATCCAGACCCGCAAGAGCGGGGACATTGCAATCGACGCCGCTCAGCTCGGCAAGCTGATCCTGAAAAAGGAGAATGCGGGAGCGCTCGATTATATCGAGGACCTCTTTATCAACAATGTAAAGACAGGTGTTTCCATTGATTCCATTTATCAGATGGCGCTCCGCATCGGTATGCTTCTGCAGGAGATCAAGAAAGAATATAAACTGGAGGATTTAAGCACGCTGCACGACCTGCCTGAGCTTCTGGAAAACGTGTACCGGGCGGACGACATTTTTGAGATTAAGGCGCTGTTTATCTCTGAGGTGAATGAGATCATCCGCTACATGCATGAGGAAAATTCTCAGTATACACCGGTAGTGCGGCAGATCCTGGAGGAAGTGCAGAAAAATTACCGCGACGACATGAACCTCAAAACGCTGGCGTACAAGTATCACATGAATGCTTCCTATCTGGGACAGATCTTCCAGAAGGAGGTGGGCTGTTCCTTTACCCAATATCTGAGCAGCAAGAAAATAGAAATTGCAAAAGATTTAATACTGAACACGAACATGAAGATCAACGATATTGCGAAAGAAGTTGGGTATCCCGATACCAGTTACTTTTACCGGAAGTTTAAGCAGCATTACGGAGTGGCGCCAGCGTCTTTGCGGGAAATGAAAAAGTATTAGGAGAAAGGCTGTCCGGGAAAGGGCAGCTTTTTTGTTGCTATGCATACGACAAAAACGTCCGGTGGACGTTTTTTAGTGCCGCTGGCCCGGTACCTGTTTTGCTCATACAATCATGACGTCCACCACGAATAAAGCCCACGGATTGCTCCATGCTGACGCATTCCCGCAATCCTGCCCGCATTCGCAAATCGGTCCCTCGCTTTTAGCTCGGTACCTGTTTTGCTCATACGGGTTAGCGTCGCGCATGTATGAACGCATATGTGAGCAAGCTCACACAGCGTTCTTACATGGCGACTGGGCTTTATTACTAGAATTTGTCCAAGGAATCTAAAAGTTTTCAAGTTTTATAAAAAATTTAGAAATGGTATAGTTATTTTACACAAAGGGGAAAGCGATGAGAAAAGAATTTGCAAAGAAATGTAGGATGTTTGTGGCTGCCGGAATAATGGTTTCCGGTATTTTGACCGGGTGCGGGGAAGCGCAGGAGAGCGAGGCCGGAAGGGAGACTGTAGAGCTTGTCTGGTATCAGCTCGGGGAAACGCAGAAGGATGCCGATCTGGTGCTCAGAAAGGTAAATGAGTATACCGTCGACAAGCTTGGCGTGAGCCTGCAGATCATAAGTATTCCCGGCGGTGATTACACGCAGAAGATGCAGACAGTGATCAACACGGGAAGTACCTGGGATCTCTGCTTCACCTGTTCATGGGCGAACGATTATCTGCAGAATGCAAATAAAGGAGTTTTTCTCGCGCTTGACGAACTGCTCAAAGATACGGAGATGTATCAGAATATCGACGAGAGATTCTGGAAGGCGGCACAGGTGCAGGGAAGCATCTACGGGGTGCCGAGTGAGAAGGAGCTTGGCAACATGCCGATGTGGGTGTTCACAAAAGAATATGTGGACAAATACAACATTCCGTATGAGGAGCTGCATGAGCTGGAGGATCTGGAGCCGTGGCTGGAAGTGATTAAGGAGAACGAGCCGGATGTGGTTCCGCTTTACATCACAAAGGATTACACAGCGCCGACGTACATGGATAAGATTCTCGATCCGGTCGGTATTGAGTACGGTGATGACACGCTGACGGTGAAAAACGTCTTCGAGACAGAGCGGATGAAGGAAACCCTGCGGACCATGCGAAAATATTATCAGGCGGGCTATATCAATCAGGATGCAGTGATAGCATCGGACGATAAAGCAGTAAAACGCTTTGTGACGAAAGGAGATGGACAACCATACGCAGAACTGATCTGGGGAAAGGACCTCGGCTATGAGGTGGTAATGTCCCCGATCATGGACACCAGCATTACAAACTCATCGGCGCGGGGAGCGCTGACCGCGGTGAACGCGCAGAGCAGTCATCCGGAGGAAGCAGTAGCGCTTTTGAATCTGATCAATACAGACGAGTATCTGAGAAACCTTTTAAATTATGGTGTCGAGGGCGTTCACTGGGAACGGGCTGAGGTATCGGAGACGGAAGCGAAGGAAGCTGAAGGCAAACCGTATATATACGATACCAAAGTGAAGCTGATCGAAGGGGCTTTCAGAAATTACTCCGTTGCATACTGGGTGCAGGGCGGTCTGTTCAACACCTACGTACTGGAAAATGAACCACTGGACAAATGGGCGGTATTCAAGGAATTCAACGATGCCTCCGATGAGGCGCCGTCCTTTGGATTCGACTTCGATGTGGAGCCGGTCAGTACACAGGCAGCAGGCTTTCGGACGGTGCTGGATGAATTCGGAAAGGCGCTCTACACAGGAAGCGTGAATCCCGATGAATATCTTCCGAAGCTGCAGGAAAAGCTGGAGACCACCGGAATCCAGAAGGTGATCGACGAGATGCAGCGCCAGGTCGATGAGTGGAAAGAAACAAGATGAGTTGGGGCTTTTGTCCCGGCATCATAATAGGAAAGGGAGGTTCAAAAAGAATGGGAACCAGGAAAACAACAGCTCCCGCGAAAAAAAGGGACAGAAAGAGATGGACGAAGGATGATACAGAGCTGACGCTGTTATCACTTCCGACCGTGATCTGGTATTTGATTTTTTCGTATCTGCCGATGTTCGGCGTTGTCATTGCTTTTAAGGAGTACAAGCTTGCGCCGGGCGGACACGGATTTCTGTACAACCTGTTTGCAAGTGACTGGGTGGGAATTAAAAACTTCAAGTTTTTCTTTACGTCAAACGCTTTCACCATGTTGCTGAGAAACACCATCCTCTACAACATCGCGTTCATTATCATCAGTGCGACGGTTGCTGTAGGCGGCGCGTTGATTCTGAGCAATATGAGGAACAAGACGGGCTCGAAGATTTACCAGACCATGATGTTCCTGCCGTACTTCATGTCATGGGTAGTGATCAGTTACTTCGTGTACGCGCTGCTCACACCGGAGAGAGGCTACTTAAACGGCATCATCACCGCTCTTGGCGGCGAGAAGATCATGTGGTACCAGGAAAGCAAATATTGGCCGTTCATCCTGATTATCTTAAATACCTGGAAGGGTATGGGATACGGCATGGTAATGTATCTGGCAAGTATTACAAGCATTGATCAGTCTTTGTATGAGGCGGCGGTCATGGACGGAGCGACCAAGTGGCAGCAGATGAAGCACATTACGCTTCCGGGAATCAAGCCGGTATTCGTCATGATGCTGATCCTCGACTGCGGTAAGATCTTCAACTCCGACTTCGGTCTGTTCTATCAGGTAACAGGAGGGATTCCTGCATCTCTGTACACCACAGTATCGACGTTTGATACCTTTATTTTCAACTCTATCCAGTCGACAGCACCGATCGGACAGACAGCGGCAGCATCCTTCTTCCAGGCGATCTGCAGCTGCGGTACCATCCTGTTTGCAAACTGGGTAGTAAGTAAGATTGATAACGAGAACAGAATTATTTAAGGAAAGGAAGTGTGCAAAGTGGCGAAAAAGAATAAAGTAGTGGAGCAGCAGTCTTCCTTCAACCAGATTAAGCCGTCAACAAATGTGATATTCAACATAATCTTTTTGATACTGGGATTAATGTGTATCTTCCCGCTGCTGTTTGTATTTTCTATCTCGATCACAAGCGAGGAAGCGCTCCGCGTAGGCGGATATCAGATCATCCCGCAGCAGCTTTCCAACTCGGCATACATGTTCCTCTGGAATGAGCGCGGCACGATCCTGAGAGCGTTCTTCATGTCCGTACTGGTAACTGTGGTAGGTACGATTATCACGATTTGTTTAACAACCTCTATGGGATATGTTGCATCGAGAAGAAACTATAAGCTGAAAAAGCTGTACACCTGGATGATCTTCATTCCGATGGTTTTCAACGGCGGTATGCTGGCATCCTATGTAGTTGTAAATAACATTCTGAATTTGAGAAACACCATCTGGGCACTGATCCTGCCTCTGGCATGTTCCTCGTTCAGTGTAACGATCTGCCGGACATTCTTCCGGACGACGGTGCCGGATGCGCTGATTGAGGCGGCGAAGATCGACGGAGCCGGACAGTTCCGCATCTGGTCGAGCATCGTGCTTCCGATCTCCAAGCCGGTTATGGCGACGATCGGTATGTTTGCAGCGTTCGGTTACTGGAACGACTGGTTCCAGGCATCCTTGTACATCCAGGATAAGAATCTGCAGACCTTACAGTCCTTGCTCAATAACATTCAGAAGAATATCGAATACATCGCGAACAATCCATATGGCGGTCTGTCGCTGCAGCAGTACAAGATGAATATGCCGACAGAGTCCGTGCGAATGGCGATTGCAATTATTATTATCGTTCCGATTGCATGTACCTATCCGTTTTTCCAGAAATACTTTATCTCTGGTCTGACGATCGGTTCTGTAAAAGAATGATGCCAGGTACAGGCAGAGGGCTGAAGCAGCCTTAGATGATTCAACCGCACAGGTGGAAAATAATAAAAAACAGGAGGAAATAAGATTATGAAAGCAAAGAAAATTGCAGCACTTGGTATGGCTGCTGTTATGACGGCAGGCGCACTGGCAGGCTGCGGCTCCAAGAAGGAAGAGCCGGCAAAGACAACAGAAGCAGCAGAGGCGGCGACGGAAGCGGCAAAGACAGACGACGCACAGGCGGATGACACTGCAGCGGCTGAAGAAACGGGAAAGAAGGAAGAAGCGGCGGCGACCTCTGCGGATGAGATCGTAAATCTGAAGTGGATTACCATCGGCAATGGTATGCCGACAAACTATGATACCTGGATCGCAAAGGTAAATGATTATATCGGAGAGAAGATCGGCGTAAATCTGGAGATGGAGGTTATTCCGTGGGGCGACTGGGACAACCGCAGAAACATTATCATCAGTACAAACGAGCCGTATGATATCATCTTCGGAAACGGCAATAACTATACGGCGGACATCAAACTCGGCGCATATACGGATATCACCGATATGCTCGACGCAAACATGGCGGAGTTCAACGAGCTGATGCCGGAGAAATACTGGGAAGCAGTACGTGTGGACGGCAGAATCTACGGCGTGCCTTCCTACAAGGACAGCTCCATTTCCAACTATGCTATCTGGGATAAAGAGCTGGTTGAGAAGTATGATATCGACTACAAGAATCTGACAAATCTGGAAGACCTCACGCCGGTATTTGAACAGCTCAAAGCGGAAGAGAATGATTACCCGGTATACATCAAGAACGACGGCGTTTATTCCATCTTCGACCCGTATGATCAGCTTGGCGCAGGCACACAGATCCTTGGCGTAAGATATGACGACCAGGGCGGTAAGGTCTGCTACACACTGGAGGAGCCGGATGTTTACTCCGCACTGGAGACCTTCTATGACTGGTATCAGAAGGGCATTATCAACCCGGATGCTTCCACTCTGACAGAGGGACGTGTTTACAATATGTGGCGTATCGCACAGGGCTGGGAGTCCGCAGCTACCACCTCCTGGGGTCCGCAGATGGGCAAAGAGGTTGTTGTAGCAAAGGTTGGCGACACCATCCTCTCCAACGAAACGGTTCGCGGTTCTCTGAACATGGTTTCCACGAACTCCAAATATCCGGAGAAATGCTTACAGCTTCTGAATCTTGTGAACGTAGATACTGCACTGAGAGACATGTTCTACTACGGTGAGGAAGGCGTAAACTTCGAATACATTGACGCAGACGGCAAGACAATGGTACATAAGATCAATGAGGACTGGGCAATGGCTGGCTACACGCAGGGTACCTTCTTCACAGTTACTCCGATCGAGACCGATACAAACGATCAGTGGGGCGAGGTTAAGGCTCTGAACGAGCAGGCAGTTTCCTCTGTAATGCTTGGATTCACCTTCGATACCACCGAGATCGCTGACCAGCTTGCAAACTGCCGTGAAATCTGGCTGCGCTATAAGAGCGAGGTAATGACCGGCGTGCAGGATCCGGCAGTGGTTGTTCCGAAAATCAAGGAAGAGCTGATGGCGGCAGGCTTCCAGGATATACTGGATACGGCGCAGGCACAGGTTGATGCATTCCTGGCGGAAAAAGGAACAGCAGCAGAAGAAACAACCGAGGGAACCACAGATGCGGCGGCAGAAGAGGTAACTGAGGCGACAACAGAAGCAGAATAAAATAGAAAAATAAAAAGAGCTGGCGCATGGCATAGATTACTGTGCGTCAGCTTTTTCCGACCGCAGGCAGGAGGCAGAAGGGATGCGACTGACGAGCAGGACGGACAACCGTCCATATATGAATGTGATCTTCGGGAATTTTTACAGCCCGGCGTTTGATGATGAACAATTTATAGATGAGACGATGGCGCTGATCAAGAAACTTGGCTACAACAGCGTGATGTTTGACACTAAGGCGTGGGAGGATTTTAAGGAGCGCTGTGAGGGCGGCGGCGCCAGTCAATATGTGAAAATGCAGGAATATATGGGGCGCTCGGCGCACCGGTACGGACTGGCGTATAATTTTCTTTTATTGTATCTGAACGGCGACAATCTCTATCCGCATATCCGGTTCAGCCCGCCTATCTTTGGAGAGGAAATTTCGTATCTGGACGGCACGCCGGGGCGCTGGTACAAATACTGGTCGCCGAAAGCGCAGGCATCCATGAAGGAGCATGTGGAGCGGATTATGGACCGCTATGGGGACGGCTGCGAGCGGTGTATGCTGGGGGATGATGGGTGCGAAAGCCGGAGCGAAGCAATCGGGGATGATGCGCATGAAAGCCCAAACAGAGCGCGTGAGGTGGTCCCGGTGTGCAGCATGTGGGATCCGGTGGTTGCGGTAAGCTTTGACGACGAGGGACGTGCGCGCTATCTTTCCTTCCTGCGCGGGCTGTACCATGACGATATCGGCGAGCTGAACCGCCGCTATGAAATTTGCGCGCAAGATTTTGCAGATTTATCTCCGCAGGAATACTGGTATGGTGTAAGATATACAGAGACTCCTTTCTATACCGAGGAGGATGTGAAGAACCGCACGGCGCGGTTTTACGTCTGGCGGGACAATGCGCTCTGGAAAATCAGGGAGATGACGCTCTACTTTGAAAAGATTGGTCCGATGCTGAAAGAGAAGCACCCGGAGCTGTTTCTCTGCCCGGATATGACGCAGTGGGGATATTTTCTCAATATCTACGGAAGGTCGCAGCAGGATATCGACAACGAGTTCAGCGACCTCTGGGACACGGCGGTTCGCGGAATTGATATTTATGCGCTGGCGCCCTATGTGGATTCCTGTCATTTTATCACGGTTCCGGTGACGCCGGACGGATTGCCGGATGCCTACGTGGTTTCCTGCCAGCACAGCATGATGCGTGTGATGAATGAGGGAAAGCCGCTTATTGGCGGCATTTACTGGGGAAGGTATATCTACAATGATATTTATGCGCATCTTTCCCCGGCGGAAATCATCGGAAGCATGACTGCCTGCGGCATGGACGGCTACAACTGCTACGGCATGAACGGGCTGGACGACGGCGGCGTGATGAACCGCATGAACGACTGCTTCCTGGAATCGCTGCGCAGGGCAAACGACTGGTGTGCAGAGGTGATTCCGTTGCGCGGCGGCGCGCGCAAAAAGGAAATCGCAATTCTGTTTCCGTCAGAGATGGCGCACCTGGAGCCGTTCGAAGTGGGAAATAATAAAATACGCAGGCTTGATCTGCTCGGCTGGTACCGAATCTGCTGCGACCTCGGCTACCAGGCGGATGTCATCAGCAATCATGAGATTGAGCGCGGTCTGCTAAAAGAATACAAGGTGCTGATCGTTCCGGCAAATGACTGCTATTTTGCAGCGGAGCACGAAGCGATGGAGGAAACAATCAGAGCGTGGGTGCGCGCGGGTGGCGCGCTGCTGCACGGACCGGGCGATTTGCTTACCCAAAACTGCTTTGGCATCCGTGGAATAAAATGTGACAAAAAGCCCTATCGTTATGGGAAGACGATCATCGCGCAGGGCGAGGCATTCTGCCGCTATGAGGGCGGACAGGAGCTTGCGCCTTATGTGGACGGCGGCGGATGCTGCGTGGCAGTGTATGAGGGAACGGTTTACTCCTTCGGCATACAGATCGGCGCATCGTATGCCTCGAAAAATATCCCGCATGTGCCGTATGCGCAGGGCAACAGGGAGATGTATCCGCTTGCGCTTTCGCGCACGACGCTGATAAAGGATATTCTCGCGCGTCATGTTACCCCGGCGAGCGGTATCTGCGAGCGCGGCATTGAGACGGGAGTTTTTGAAAACGGCATGGTGATCGTCAACCACCGCCCGACGCCGTACAGACTGCCGGGCAGGTACCGAACGGAGATCTATACCAACGGGGAGCGCCGGAGGCTGGATCGTGCCGGAAGCAGGGAATGCTGCGGGCATATCGGCGGCAATATGGAATGCGGCGAACAGGAGTGCCCTGATGTGAATGCGGAATGCGGCGTGCTGGGTGCGCACGAAGCTGTGTGGGTGAGCTATGAACAAATATAAGAAAACAGGTGGAAAAATAATGTTACAGAAATTTTTAACAGAAGGATGGCAGCTTAGAAAAGCGGGGGAGGAACTTCAGCCCGCGGTGGTTCCGGGAACGGTGTACACCGATCTGCTCCGCAACGGAAATATGGAGGACCCGTTCTGGAAGGATAACGAAATCCGCGCTCTTGCGCTGATGGATTTCGACTATGAATATCAGGCGGTGTTCGACTGTGATGCACAGATGCTTAAAAAAGACCGGGTTCTGCTGCATTTTGACGGAATCGACACGATTGCGGATATTTATGTAAACGAAACGCAGGTGGGAAGTGCATACAACATGCACCGCGTCTGGGAGTATGACGTGAAAGCGCTTCTGAAGGAGACGGGCAACGCGCTGCGCGTGGTGCTGCACTCCCCAACGAAGTATATTCAGGAGGAATTTAAAAAATGCCGCACGCTCGGCTCGGAGGATGCGATGGACGGATTTGTACATCTTCGCAAAGCGCACTGCATGTTCGGCTGGGACTGGGGTGCGCATCTGCCGGACGCCGGAATCTTCCGCAAGGTATCGCTGATCGGGATCGACCGGGCGCGCATTGATAATGTATATGTTGCGCAGAAGCATGAAAACGGACAGGTTATGCTGGAATTTAAGGTGGAGACGGAAACGGCTGCAGCCGGCGCAAAGCTTCATTATGCGGTGGAGATCACTGCTCCGTCCGGCGAGGTGCTCCGGGCAGAAAATTCCCCGAAGGAGCTGCTGATTACGGAGCCGGAGCTTTGGTGGCCCAACGGATACGGCAGCCAGCCGCTGTACGGCGTGAAGGTGACGCTTTTCTCAGGCGATGAAGTGCTTGACATCTGGGAGCGCCGGATCGGTCTGCGCACGCTGACGATGCATATTGAAAAAGATCAGTGGGGCGAGAGCTTTGCGCATGAGGTGAACGGTATCACGGTTTTTGCGATGGGTGCGGACTACATTCCGGAGGACCACCTTCTGGGACGCGTGACGCCGGAGACGACGAGAAAGCTGCTCCTGCAGTGCAAGGCTGCCAATTTCAATACGATCCGCGTGTGGGGCGGCGGCTACTACCCGGAGGATTGGTTCTTCGATCTCTGTGATGAGCTTGGCCTGATGGTGTGGCAGGATTTCATGTTTGCCTGCGCGGTGTATGAGCTTACGCCGGAATTTAAGGCAAATATCCGCCAGGAATTTATTGATAATGTGAAACGTATCCGTCATCATGCTTCGCTGGGACTGTGGTGCGGAAACAATGAGATGGAAATGTTCGTCGGTGAAAATCATCACTGGGTGACGAAAAAGACCGAGGTGCGCGATTATCTGATCATGTACGAGGAACTGATCCCGGAGGTACTTAAAGAGTACGATCCGCAGACCTTCTACTGGCCCGCAAGCCCGTCGTCGGGCGGTTCCTTTGACGAGCCGAACAGCCCGGACCGGGGCGATGTACATTACTGGACGGTCTGGCACGGAAACAAGCCGTTTTCCGAGTACCGCAAATATTTCTTCCGCTATGCGTCGGAGTTCGGCTTCCAGTCGTTCCCGAGCAAAAAGACGGTGGAGACATTTACAGACGATCCGAAGGATATGAATATTTTTTCCTATATTATGGAGAAGCACCAGCGGCAGTATGGAGCGAACGGAAAGATTATGAATTACATGCAGCAGACCTACCTGTATCCGTCCGGCTTCGAGCTGGCAATCTACGCGTCGCAGCTTCTGCAGGCGGACGCGATCCGTTACGGCGTGGAGCATTTCCGCCGCAACCGCGGACGCTGCATGGGCGCAATTTACTGGCAGTTAAACGACTGCTGGCCGGTGGTATCGTGGGCGTCTATTGATTACTGCGGACGTCTGAAAGCGCTGCAGTATTATGCAAAGCGTTTCTTTGCGCCGCTGATGCTTTCCTGTCAGGAGGAGGGCATGATGTCGCAGGAGGCGGATATGAACCGCGAGCACTTTGTATTTGAAAAATCCATCCGTCTGAATGTGGCGAACGAGACACGCCGGGCGGAGAAGGTGCATGTGAGATGGGCGCTGCGCAGCGCGGATGCATCGGTGGTGTCGCAGTGGGAGGAAGATGTGGAGGTTCCGGGGCTTACCAGTGTGTGGCTTGACAAAATGGAGCTGCCGGAGGCGGATATCTTCTCTCAATATGTGAGCTATGAAATGGAAAAGGACGGAAAAATTATTTCCAGCGGAACTGTGATTTTCTCCTATCCGAAATACTTCCGCTACGAGGACCCGAAGCTTTCTTATGAGGTCGACGGCGATGAAATTATTGTGAGGGCGCACGCCTACGCAAAGAGCGTGGAAATCTTAAACGAAAACGAGGATTTAATCCTGGAGGACAACTATTTTGACATGAATGCGGGCGAAAAGCGCGTGAAGGTGCTTTCCGGAGATATTGGAAAGCTGCGTCTGCGCAGTGTGTACGATATACGGTAAATACAACGTTTCAAATTGCCTGTACAGCCCCGGGCGCTAAAAATTTCCCCCTATTTAAAAAAGTATGCTATACTAATGGATATTTTTAAATCAAAGGGGAGAATATCATGAAGAAAAAATTATGGCTGAAGCTGCTGCTGGCGCTTCTGGTTATTGCGGCGGCGGTGCTTGTTTTTGCCGGAAATTATCTGGTTGACTTTGCGATCGTGCGCGAGGAGAATACGGAAAAGAATGTCGCTCCGCCCTCGGAGGTTTCGGATGAGGCGAGAAGCGTAATTGACGCAAATCTTGCGGCGATAAACGCGCAGAAGGAGACGTGGCTGGCGGGGACGGCCGTGGAGGAAGTGTCGATTACATCGGAGGACGGTCTGACTTTGAAGGGCGATCTGTTTGCAGGCGACGAAGACAGTCACCGGTGGCTGCTTGGGATTCACGGGTACACGGGGCAGCGGTCGGATACGCAGAATGTTGCCAGCTTTTATGGAGAGCGGGGCTATCATGTGCTGACGCCGGATATGCGTGCTCATGGAGAGAGCGAGGGAAAATATATTGGTATGGGCTGGCTGGACCGCAAGGACGTCCTGCAGTGGATTGATTTTATCATTGCACGCGATCCGCAGGCGGAAATTATCCTGCACGGCGTTTCGATGGGCGGCGCGACGGTGATGATGGTGTCGGGCGAGGAGCTGCCGGAGAATGTGAAGGGAATCGTGGAGGACTGCGGCTATACCTCCGTATGGGATATCTTTGCGGATGAGCTGGCATATCTGTTCGGCCTGCCGACGTTTCCGGTGCTGGATGCGGCGAATCTGGCAGCCAATATCCGGGCAGGCTATGATTTTAAAGAGGCGTCCGCGGTGAAGCAGGTCGCAAAGAGCACGGTACCGATGGTATTTATTCATGGTTCTGAGGACAATTTTGTGCATACGGATATGGTTTATGAGGTTTACGAAGCGTGCCAGACGCCGAAGGAGCTGCTGGTAGTGGAGGGCGCAGGACACGGGCAGGCGTATCAGATGGATCCGGAGCTGTATTTTTCAACCATATTTGATTTTCTGGACAAAGAGTGTTTTGTTACTGGTTAGGTCAGGACTTTGCATTCACTGCAAAGTCCGTAAGAAAGTGATACAGGTGTGAGCAAATCCCATTCGCGGAGCGAATTTTAAATGGATTTGCGAATGTTACTGTGAACGA
>CABRSG010000007.1 GCA_902473545.1 uncultured Lachnospiraceae bacterium
TAATATCAAAAATGCGCAGTGTATTGTGCATTATGAGGATAATTTATATAATATCTACAATGATCTAACTATTTTTCAGGAGGGAAAGAACAATGAAGAACAGCACAGTCATTTTTACCGGACCATCACAGGTTGAATTGCAGGATAGGGAGTGCCCGAAGCCGGCAGCAGGTGAGGTACTGATCAGAACGGAGCAGTCACTGATCAGCACAGGAACAGAGCTTACATTTTTAAAGGGGGAATGTCCCGAGAATTCCAAGTGGTCTACCTATATTCATTATCCCATGGAAAGCGGGTATTCAAATATCGGTGTGATTGAAGAGACAGGAGAGGGCGTTTCACGCGAGCTGATCGGACAGCGGGTTGCCAGCTTCAGCGGACATGCGCAGTATGTCACCGCCGGAGTGGAGGAGCTTCGGATGATCAATTACGAGATAGAGCCGGAATATGCTTCTTTCTTTGCACTGGCAGAAACAACGATCAATGGCTTGCGCAGAACCGTTATAGAGATGGGAAACCGTGTCGTTGTATATGGCGCAGGCATTGTGGGACAGCTTGCGGTAAGACTTCTTCTGGCAGGCGGCTGCACTGAGATTTTTGTTGTGAACAGAAGTGAGAAGAGACTGGATATTCTGCCGGAATCTCCGGCTGTGATCCCCATCTGTTCCGCCAAAGAGGACCCGGCAGAGGTCGTGCGAAGAGTTACAAAAGGTGATATGGCGGACATTGTGATCGAGACTACAGGAAATGCGGATGTGATTCCGGAGGAGTTCCGGGTACTGCATCAGCAGGGCTTTGTATGCTGAGTTCACCGAAAAAGAAAACGCTGATTGATTTTCATGACTGCTGCAACGCCATCAGTGTCAACATTATCGGCGCGCATACCTCATCCCAGGCACCGGCGCCCAGCTATGATAATCCCTGGACCTGCCAGAGGAACAGCGAGGTATTCTTTAAAATGATTTATAACAGGCAGATTGATATGTCGGGCATGGTAACTCACAGAGCATCCTATAAGGACGCGCCAGAAATGTACAGGATGCTGCTGAAGGATCGTACACAGGCTATGGGGGTTATCCTCGATTGGAGGGAACATGAGTAATCAGGGACAGAAAGAATTTAGAGCGGTGGGGCTTCGCTGCGACTACCGGGTGAGCCCTGTCGGTATTGACAATCTGCTTCCGCGGCTTTCCTGGAAGATGAAAGCCTACGGGCAGAACCGCAGACAGACAGCATACCGGATTCTGGCGCTGGAAATGTCAGACACAGAACGGATCACGTGTACAGAGCAGATATCCGGGGCGGACCAGATGGCGCAGAGCGCAGGGGAACAGATTCTCTGGGACAGCGGAAAAGTATTATCGGACTGCTCGGTAGGAATTGTTTACGGCGGAAAGGAATTGAAGTCCCGGGACCGGGTTTACTGGAAGGTCCGGATCTGGGATGAGAATGATGAAGTCTCCCAGTGGAGCGATATCAGCTTTTTTGAGATGGGACTTTTGCAGGAGAGTGACTGGCAGGCAGCGTGGATCTGTGCTCCGAAGGAGGTGACTGCGCCGTATTTCAGAAGAGCGTGGACATCTGAAGAAAGACCGGTGGCAGGAAGGGTTTACATCTGCGGGCTTGGATATTATGAACTGTTCCTGAATGGAAAAAAATGCGGGAACAGGCTCCTTTCTCCTAACCGGACGGATTATGTGGAGAGGGCATTCTATCATACATACGACATTACGGATGAAATTGCCGCGGGAGAGAATGTCATCGGCATTGCTCTGGGGAACGGCTGGTACAACCAGCGGGATAAGATCAATGAGAAGGAACTGTGGTATGGATACCCCAGGCTGCTGCTTCAGATGGAGCTGACTTATGGGGATGGCACGAAAAAAGTCATTGTCAGTGACGAGAACTTCTGCTGGCATGAGAGCCCCAGAACCTATAACAACATTTATTTCGGAGAAATTTACGATGCCAGAAAGGAACTGCCCCACTGGAATGAGCCGGGCTTTGACGCTTCTGACTGGAGTCCTGCCTGCAGAACAGATGCGCCGGGAGGAAAGCTGGCAGAGCAGAAAGCGCCGTCAGACGAAGAGGTGTGCAGACTTCTGCCTAAGAGCATCAATGAAGTGAAGCCGGGAATGTATGTGGTTGACTTCGGTCAGAACGTGACTGGCTGGGTGCGCATGCGGGTATCCGGAATTCCCGGTCAGAAGGTACAGCTCCGGTTCGGGGAGGAATTGTGGCCGGATGGAAAAATTAATTACTACAGTACCGGAAGCGGCTGGAGCCAGCAGAAGGACATTTATATTCTGAACGGCAAAGGTGAGGAATGGTATGAGCCGGCATTTACCTGGCATGGATTCCGTTATATGGAAGTACAGGGATATCCGGGCAGACCGCAGAAGGGGGACTTCACGGCGGTCCATATCCGTTCCGGTGTGGAAAGAAGGGGAGAGTTCCGGTGTTCGGATGCTCTGATTAATCAGATCCAGAAGGCAAGCCTGTGGTCTATGGAAGGGGGACTTCACGGGGGAATTCCCCTGGATTCTCCGCACAGAGAGCGTCAGGGCTACGGCGGAGATGCGCTGGCTACCGCAAAGGCTCTGATGTACAGCTACGATATGCAGGGCTTCTATGCGGACTGGATGGATGATTTTGCCGATGCACAGGATAAGGAGACTGGTTTTATCCCGCATACGGTCCCGTGCCAGGATGGCGGAGGCGGTCCCGCATGGGGCTGCGCAATGATTGTGATCACGCGTCTTTTGTATCAGTATTACGGCGATACCAGGACGGCTCTGGAGCATTATGGCAGCATGGCGAAGTGGATGGAATTCCTCCGGACCGGTATGGAAAACGGAATCGTGGAAGGAGAGGGAGAGGACAGAGGCTGTCTTGGCGAGTGGTCTACGCCGGGAGAGATTCTGATACCGCCCAGATTTGTGAACACCTTCTTTTATGGATACTGTGCCAGACTTATGGCGGAACTGGGAGATGTCCTGGGCAGGAAAGAGGATGCAAAGCGCTTTGAGGAAGAATACAGACACACGGTTCAGGTCTTCCGGGCAGAATTTTACGATCCGGACACCGGCAGTTACAGCATCGGAGCACAGGGAACGGAGGCGTTTGCCAATAAACTGGGCTGTATCCGGGAGAGGGAGCTGCCCCAGGTAAGGGCATATCTTGCGGATCATGTTGTGAAGGATTGTGAGGGGAATCTCGACACCGGTATTTTCGGTACACCCTTCCTGTTTGAAACACTGATCGAGTTCGGGCTGGAGGATATCGCATGGCGTATGATTACCAGTGTGACTTATCCCGGCTACGGATATATGTTGTCGAATGGCGCTACCACCCTTTGGGAATACTGGGAAAAAGAATATGGCTTTTATCAGTGCCCCGGGAACCATAATCAGCCGATGTTCGGAAGCATCAGCGGATGCTTTTATGAGAAGCTGGCAGGTATTACACCTCTGGAGCCGGCCTATAAGAAGATCGGGATCGCGCCGAAGCCGATTGGCGGACTGCGTTTTGTGACAGCGAAGGTAGAGACACCTTATGGAGAGATCTGTGTTGACTGGGAGAAGAACGATGATGAGTTTCTTCTGAACGTCACTGTTCCGGCAAACACCAGTGCAGAAATCGCTGTTCCGGGTCAGGAAATCACAGAGGTCGGTTCCGGCAGCTACCGCTTCCGGTATCTGATGGGCTAAAGCCCGGTCGCAGCCGCATTTGGCAGAGATGGGGAAGGAGAAAGTGAGGAAATAGATGAATTACAGAAGTCATGATATATTAAGAGGTCCCGGCTATGCCAACGTCAGGGCCCTGTACAAGGCGGACGGCTTCACGGAAGAAGAGCTTCACCGTCCCATCATTGCTATAGCGAATTCGTATAATTCCATCTGTCCGGGACATCTTGTGTTCCGGCAGATGGCAGACCGCATCAAGGAGGGAATCCAGGCCGCGGGCGGTATGCCGGTGGAGTTCGGAACTATCGGCGCCTGTGACGGAATCGCCATGGGGCATGGCGGAATGCGGTATATTCTCCCCGCCCGGGAGATGATTGCGGACGATGTGGAGGCAATGGTGCAGGCACACCGGCTGGATGGAATTGTTCTGGTAGGCAGTTGTGACAAGATCATTCCCGGAATGCTGATCGGAGCGATGAGAGTCAATCTTCCGGCTATTTTAATCAATGGCGGACCAAGCCTTCCGGGACACATGGCACAGGGAAATCCTTACGGCGGGGAATATATTGATCATTCTTTTATCCAGCAGTCTGAGGGAGCGCTGCAGGCAGGGCGCATCACAGAGGAAGAATTTGACTGGATCGAGAATCATGCGGTACCGACAGTCGGCTCCTGTGCAATGCTGGGTACTGCCAATACTATGGGCTGTCTGGCGGAAGCTATGGGCATTATGCTGCCGGGGGCTTCCTCTATTCCGGCGGTATACAGCAAGCGTATGGCGGCGGCCTATGACAGCGGCAAAGCAATTGTAGAATTAGTGAAGAAAAATATCCGTATTCGTGATATTATTACAAAGGAGGCACTGCTGAATGCGATCCGTGTGAACTCAGCCATCGGAGGCTCCACCAATGCCGTACTTCATATCCTGGCCATAGCCCGGGCAGGAAAGATCGATCTCACTCTGAGAGAGTTTGGGGAGGTGAGCGGAGAGGCTTTGCATCTTGCAGCCATGATCCCGGCGGGACCATATACGCTCCTTGACTTTTACGAGGCAGGCGGTATCCCGGCTCTGATGAAGGGGATGAAGAGGAAGCTTTCGACAGAGCTTCTCACCTGTACCGGAAAAACGGTGGAAGCGAATCTGGAGCATGTGAAAAACCGCCGGCCGGAGGTGATCCATGATGACAGCGCCCCGGTGCATCACAGACCAGGTATTGGCATTCTTTATGGAAATATTGCGCCGGAAGGCTCTGTTACAAAACCATCGGCGATTCCGGAAGATGCTTTATATTTCCGGGGAAAGGCGAAGGTCTATGAGGGAGAGGAAGAGGCGCTGCGCAGTATCCGGGACGGAGAGGTGCAGGCAGGTGCGGTGATCGTAATCCGCAACGAGGGACCTAAGGGCGGACCGGGCATGCCGGAAATGTATAAGGCAATGAAGCTTCTGGTAGGTCTGGGGCTTGGCTCTAAGGTATGCCTGATTACGGACGGACGGTTTTCCGGATCAAATAACGGGTGCTTTGTGGGGCACATCTGCCCGGAAGCTGCTGACGACGGTTCCATCGCCTATCTGCGGGACGGAGATGAAATTATTGTAGATGTAAAAAAAGGAACCATTGATGCACCGCTGGTGGATTTTGAAGAGAGAAGAAAAGAACCCTACACCTGCCGCAGAAGAGCAGAGGGCTACCTGTATCAGTATGCAAAGAATGTAAGGTCTGCATCTGCCGGTGCGGTGATTCCCATCTGTGAAGGAGATGAACTATGAGAGCGATTGATGTACATGCACATCTTGGAGACGATGTGGTATTTGGTCATTCTATTACGGAAAAAACGCTGCTGGATGGTTATAGGGGAACCATCGTGCAGGGAGCCATTGTGCAGCCGTCTCTTCCAAGATTTTCGGTGGAGGCAAACAGGGAGATCCATGACAGGATCGCCCGTTTCTGCGCATGCACGGATATGAAAATCTGGGGAATGGCTTCTATTTACCCTCATTTTACCCATGAGGAATACAGAGAGGAAGCCTATCGCTGTGTGAGAGAGCTGGGGTTTGTCGGTCTGAAGCTGACACCCATTGGTCATGCGTGTGATCCGGAGTCGGAGGACGGAATGTATGCCTTTTCTATTGCGGCGGAGCTTGGGGTGCCAATGATGGTGCATACCGGATCCGGCATACCGTTTTCCAATCCCATGCATGTTCTGAAGGCCGCGCAGAGATTCCCGGAACTGAAAATTGTCATTGCACATGCCGGGATGGGGCTTATGACCCGGGAGTCCATCATTCTTGCACAGCTCTGTCCGAATGTTTATCTGGAACCGACCTGGATCGGAGTCGCGGATATGAAGACGATATACACAGAGCTTGGCGCGGAAAAAATGATGTTTTCCTCAGATCATGTGAACAATGTACCCGTACAGCTTGAGACCTTAAAAACAGTAATACCGGCAGCAGATTTAGACCAGGTATTATATAAGACGGCAGAACAGGTATACCAGATTGAGCTTTATGCGTAAAATACTTTCTTTTTATCGTAGTAAATTAGATAAACTCAGCATTTCTGCGAAAATGTCAATAGTTATGACTGCGGCAGTTATCCAGATCCTGGTGATTTTTCTCTGTATCAACCGGTATTACAATTCCTATTCCATATATCAGAGAGTGGAAGTGGCATCCATGACTTATCTGGACAGCATTGACAATCTGGTAGAGAATCTGGTAGATACACTGGACAGCTATTCGAGGATCTGCTTTTCCAATGCTTCCGTGCAGGAAGCATTGGAAAAGGGTTCAGACGGTCAGATCAATTTTAATCTCCAGAACGATGTGAATAATTATCTGGATGAGCTTGTGGCAAATATTACCCAGATTGAGTCTATTTATCTGTACAGTAATACCGAACTGCTGGCATTTGCGGACCAGGAGCCCAAACATTATCCGAAATACCAACGGGTTCAGGATTATGAGTGGTATAGTGATCGGGAATATGGGGAATACTATGTAGACTTTTCCAACGATGATTTTTCCAGACCGGACAATGAGACGGAAATCTGTTTCCGGAGAGCGGTCCGCAGTACGCGGAGTTTTCAGCAGATCGGTTACATGATTATGATTGTTTCGGCGGATGTGCTTGAAAATCTGCTGGTGTCCGACGATACGAAATACGAAAGTATTTTTTGTCTGCTGGATGAGGAGAGATCCATGATTGTGATGTCGGATCCCCGGTACCGCACTGAGATGCTGGAAATCGGGAATGATATGATCGACCGGGGTGAGACGACTATCATCGGTACCATGGGCGGGCAGAAATACATGTTCTGTATTCTTCAGACAGACAAAGGATACTATATGGATGCCATTTCCGTGGATGACGCGTACCGGAAAGAACAAAGCAGAAATCTGATGGAGATCATGCTGATCGCCCTGCAGGCAGTGGTGACACTGATCGGCATCGTTGTGATATCAAGATGGTATGCACGGCCGATCCGGACGCTGATGGAATCTATGAGCGCGCTTCAAAACGGAATTTTCCAGCCGGTGGAAATGAACTCCGGGCACTACGAGATCCGGGAGCTGATCCGTGTATATAACGAAATGGTACGGGAGATCAACCTTCTGATCGAGCGGACGAAGGAAGCAGAGCAGATGAAGGGAAAGGCGGATCTGAAGGCGTTGACAGCACAGATCAATCCGCATTTTCTGTACAACACCTTTGATTCTGTAAAAGCATTGTTTGTGCTGAAACGGTATGATGATGCCTGCTATATGATTGATGCTCTTTCACGGTTTTATAAGATTAATCTCAGCAAGGGGGATGACTTCATCACGATTGAGCGCAATCTCGTCATGCTGAAGAGCTATGTGGATATCCAGCAAATGAGGTTTGTCGGGGAATTTGATTATATTTACAATGTAGACTCCGACATTCTGCAATGGAAAATCCTCAAGCTCACGCTGCAGCCGCTGATTGAAAATGCGATCAACCACGGAATTCATGGCTACACGAAGCATGGAATCATCAAACTGGATATTACCCGTATCGGAGAACGGCAGATCCGGATCAGGCTGACAGACAATGGCCGGGGCATGTCGGAAGAATTATTGACGAAGGCGCTTGCAGGAGAAGGCGGGGAACACGGGAAATCTTTTGGATTGTCTGCCACTCTTCACAGACTGCAGTATTGCTATGGAGAGCGGATGGCCTGGAGCATAGAGTCAGAGGAAAACCAGGGAACGGCGATTACAATTGATCTGATATTGGAGGAATTGTAACTATGTTAAAGCTGATAATTGTAGATGATGAATATCTGATCAGACAACTGATCCGGAACGGCGTCGCGTGGAGTGAGCAGGGCATCGAGGTCGTGGGAGAAATGGAATCCGCGGAAGAAGCCATGAACCAGATGGCGGTTCTTCAGCCGGATATTGTCCTGACAGATATCTGCATGCCGGTGACAGACGGTCTGCTTTTTGCAGAAAAGCTGAAGGAAGAGTACCCTTCTATCAAAATCATTGCAATTACCGGTTATGATAATTTTGAGTATGCAAAACGCGGGATTCATATTGGACTTGACGGTTATATTCTGAAGCCCATCAATATGGATGAGCTGGTAGAAGCCGTTGGAAAGCTCCGCGCAAAGATTGAGTCAGAGCGTCTCCGGGACAGCGAGATAAAAGGGTTGTCTGAGTTTAAAAAGGACACAGAGGAAGTGGTTCGTGAATATTATCTGACCAAGCTTCTGGAATCGGATATTCAGGAAGAGATTGTGAGCAATCAGTTCATGGAAGAGCTTTCGCCGGAAAAAAGCGATTTTATCTGGCTCGGAGTCCTGGAATATAATGTCGGCGACAAAAAGCACGGAATTTCCAGAAATGCCAGAAAGCAGCGGGAGGAATGGATCAGGGACTACTGCGTGAAGCATATGGAAAACATGGTGTGGATCAGCGACCGGTTCGACCGGTTTGTTATACTGGATCCGCAGGAGAAGATCAATCATCAGGAATTTCTCAGAAAGCTGGAAACGGGCTGGCGGAAGGTTTTTGAGAGTCCTTTGTATTACGGGAGCGATATTATCAGAAATCAGGAAAAAAGTATTCATATGGCTTACATGAATGCAGTGACCAGGTTGAACACGGCGCTGATCAACAGTGACAATGAATATGAGAATCCTGTATTTTACCGCAAAGACAGGAAAAAATATGCAAAATTGCTTTCTATGAAGGAGCTGCGGAGGCTGCAGTATTGCATTGAGTCTGATTCATCGGCGGAGATGAGCCAGATCATTGACGAGTGGTTTGACAGTTGGAGTCATGTCACGGCGGAGGATATGGAATTTTTGAAGATGCAGCTTCTGAATACCTTCTTTTATGTGTATATGCTGTCCGGCACTCAGTATGAAGACGCTTTTCCGCCTGTTTATATGCGGCTTTATGAGAAGACGAGAGAGGCGCAGAATCTGTCTGAGCTGAAACAGGGCTTTATTGATGGATGTGATGAGCTTGCGGCGATGCTTCAGAACGATGCGCCCGCTGCAGATACCTCGAAGCTGATTTATTCTATGAAGCAATATATCAGGGAGAATCTGGATGATCCGGATCTGTCCCTGGTGACACTGGCGAATACCTATTATCTGAACAGCAGCTATCTCAGCCGTATATTTAAAAAAGAAGTAAAAAGCTCTTTTATAGAGTATCTTACAGACCGGCGGATAGCGAAGGCGAAGCAGCTTTTAAGATACAGTAATCTGAAAATTTATGAGGTAGGAGAACGGGTGGGGATCTACAACGCGAATTACTTTGGAATACTGTTTAAGAAAAAGGTGGGGGTTACCCCGGTAGAATACAGAAAACAATACAGTAACTGAGAGGATCTTTCCAGATAATGACCGGAAGGATCTTTTTTTACCCGGCATACAAAAAAACTGCCGGCGGAAGAATTTTCTGCTATGGCAATATTTACGTATAAAACGAAAATGGTGAAGAAAAAATTGGCAAAGTCGCTGGAGTAAAATGTAAAAAAGTAAAATTAATATTGAAAAAAGTAAAAAGTATGAGATTTTTGCATTGCATTTTAGTGTAAAATGGAGACACCAAATAAAGTGAAAGAAAGGAGGAGGTAACAAAGTTTTGTTACCGACAAAGGTATGAACAGGAATTTTAAGAAGGCGGCGGCAGCTCTGGCATCACTTAGCATGCTGGCAGCGATGACTGGAAGTGCAGTGTCTGCTGAAGAGGCGGAGCAGATCACCCTGAATGTATCTCACATTTTTGTAGATCAGGCAGACGGACAGTACAAGGGCTGGTACAGAGCATTGGATGAGTATAAGGAAACGCATCCCAATGTGACTATCGTGGAGGATACTGCGGATAACGATGCATACAAGACAAAGCTGAAAACACAGCTTGCGGCTGGTTCCATTCCGGATGTTTTCTATGCATGGGGCGGCGGATTTACAGCACCGTTTGTTGAGGCGGGAATCGTTGAGAATCTGGATTCCTATGTGGAAGATGGTACGATCAACATGGATGCTATGATGCCGGATATCTGCAACAACTTCTACTATAACGGATCTCTCTATGGACTTCCTCTGGACAGCTTTATCGGAGTACTTATGTGTAATCAGGAGCTGTTCGACAAGTATGACCTGGAGGTTCCGAAGACCATGGATGATCTCTACGAAGTCTCCAAAGTATTCAATGAGAATGGCATCACACCGGTTGCAATGGGAGAAAAAGATAAATGGCCGGGTCTGTTCCCGTTTGGAGTGCTCGCTCTTAGATACGGCGGTGTGGAAACTACTACAACGTTGTTGAACGGCGAAGGAAGCTTTAATCAGGAATTTGTCGCACAGACGGCACAGGAACTGCAGAAGATGGTAGATGAAGGGGTATTCTCCGGCGACAGCGTTGCCCTTACGAATGATGAAGCCATTGAAGAGTTCAAACAGGGTCGTGCGGCTATGTGGTACAGCGGAAACTGGCAGGTAGGCGAGCTTTCATCCGAGGGTTCCCCGCTGGCAGGAAAACTGACGATCGTGAACTGGCCGGCAGTGACAGACGCAGCAGGAGACCAGAACGCATTTGTCGGCGGCGCAAGCGCGACACTGGTGGCATCAGCGACCAGCGAGCATAAGCAGGAAGCGGTAGAGTTCATTACATTCATGAGCCAGCATTTCTCTGACTACGCTTATGAGGAAGGTGCGATCCTCCCGACCTGGAAGTATGAAGGCGATATGGAACTGAAGCCTTTCCAGGAGACACTGCTTGGACTGATGGAGAGCGCAGACGGTTTCTGTCTTGCATGGGATACTCTGCTTGACCCGGAGACGGCAGATGTTCATTCTACTTCCCTCCAGGGAATCTATGCACAGCAGATGACAGCTGACGATTATATTGAAGCTATGGCAGCAATCAGATAATTCATAAAAATAATGAGACTGCCGCTGGGTGTTGATTCTGACACAGCGGCAGTTTCTGGTTAGCAGGGATAAGTATGAATAAAATTTTAGGAAATAAAACAGCGATTGCCATATTTACAGTTCCCGCTCTTGTTTTGTTCGGGGGTACGATACTTTATTCGATTATCATGTCATTCAGATACAGTCTGCTTGACTGGAACGGATTTGGGGAAGGTGTTTTTGTTGGCTTTAAAAATTATGTCAAACTGTTTCAGGATAAGGTATTTTTGAGAGCCGCCGGAAATTCTCTCCTGCTGGGCGCGATCACACTGGTCACACAGCTTCCGCTGGCGCTGCTGCTGGCACTGATTCTGACCAGCGGGATCAAAGGCGAAGGCTTTTACCGGACTGTGTTTTTCATTCCTATGACGCTTTCATCTGTTGTGATCGGACAGCTCTGGCTGAAGATTTATAATCCGAACTATGGAATACTGAATACGCTTCTTGGGGCTCTGGGGCTGGAATCCTTACAGAGAAACTGGCTGGGGGATGTGGACACTGCATTGCTGAGCGCCTTTGTCCCGATCATCTGGCAGAATGTCGGATATCATATGCTGCTGTTCTATACATCGATCAAATCAATTTCCAGAGATGTTATTGAAGCGGCGAAGCTGGACGGCGCTACGGGATTTACTTCGGCTATCTATATTACGATTCCGCTGGTGAAGCCTATGATCCGGACCTGTGCGATTTTCGTGATCATCGGCTCTTTGAAAGCGTTTGATATGATCTATGTATTGACGAACGGCGGACCGGTTCATATGACGGAGGTTCCAAGTTCACTGATGTTCAGTAATATTTTCAATCTCAATAAGTATGGATACGGAAGCAGTATTTCTATATTTATTGTTGTGGAGTGCATTGTCATGGCGCTCGTGCTGCAGAAGATGTTTCATGTAAAGGATGAATGATGGGAGGGGAAGACGATGTCTGAGAAAATGAAATCGAGAAGCGGAAATCGCCTCGTCCGGCTCATCACCACGGTATTTCTGGTCTTATGGGCTGCTCTGCAGATTTATCCTCTTATATGGCTGGTGTTTTTTTCATTTAAAAGTAACGAAGAAATCTTCGGAGGAAATATCGCGGGACCGCCGCTGGTCTGGAAAGTTGAAAATTATTCAAATGCATTGATGGGTGGGAATGTGTTCCGGTATTTGTTTAATAGTATATGGGTTTCCCTGGTGGTAGTTGCGGTGACGACGGTACTGGTCGCCACATCTGCATATGCCCTCAGCAGAATGCGTTGGAAATTGAAGAAACCGGTGTACTGGATCTTCATATCCGGTATGACCATTCCGGTTCATGCCACGCTGCTGCCGTTGTTTTTGATATTCCGAAGTCTGCATTTTGTCAATACTCCGATGGCGATCCTGCTTCCTTATACGGTATTTGCACTTCCCACCGGAATCATGATCCTCACGAATGCGTATGCCGCGCTTCCGATTGAAATGGAGGAATCGGCGTGCATTGACGGGTGCAATGTCTATCAGATGTTCTGGAAGATCATGTTCCCTCTTGTAAAGCCTACGTTATCAGCGATTGCGATGTTCACGTTTTTGTCTTCGTGGAACGAGCTGATGTTTGCCATGACATTTATCAGCGATCCGAAATGGAAAACGCTGACAGTGGGTCTGCAGAGTCTGTCCGGAATGTTCTACACGGAGTGGGGACCGATCGGGGCAGGAATGGTAGTTGCAACTTGTCCTGTTTTGCTGATTTATCTTCTTTTGAGTAAACAAGTACAGAATGCACTCGTGATGGGTGCAGTGAAAGGATAATTGTATGAAATTGAGAATTGGTATCATTGGATGCGGAGGAATTGCGACGGGTAAACATCTCCTGGCGCTGAAGGATCTGGGCGATCTGTGCGAGGTTACGGCATTTTGCGATGGCTTTGCAGAAAGAGCCGCGGCGGCGGCCAAAACGTATGGCACAAAGGATGCCCGGGTGTATACGGATTATCATGAGCTTCTGGCGGATCCCAATGTGGATGTGGCTTATGTCCTCACGCCGAATATCAGCCATAGCACCATCGCAGTGGATGCTTTCCATGCAGGAAAACATGTGATGTGTGAGAAGCCAATGGCTGTAAATACTGCGGAAGCACGGAAGATGATAGATGCGTGGAAGGCTTCGGGAAAGCATTTCTCCATCGGCTATCAGAATCGTTTCCGGGCAGATGTACAGCATCTGTACAAATCCTGCCGGAGCGGCGATCTGGGAGAAATCTATTATGCAAAGGCGTATGCTGTAAGGAGAAGAGGCGTTCCTACCTGGGGCAGTTTTATCCAGGGAAGCCAGCAGGGCGGAGGACCGCTGATTGATATCGGAACCCATTCACTGGATCTGGCGCTGTGGCTGATGGATAATTATGAAGTAGAATCTGTTACCGGAACAGTATTTCACAAGCTGGGGAGACTCCCGGAGGCCATGGATGGCAATATGTGGGGAGACTGGGACACCGGAAAATATGACGTGGAAGATGCGGCAGTGGGCTATATCAGGATGAAGAACGGCGCACTTCTCACACTGGAATCCAGTTGGGCGCTGAATACGCTGGATGTGCGGGAGGCAGAAGTAACTCTCTGCGGGACCAAAGCAGGAGCAGATCTGAGAAACCAGTCGCAGGTAGTTTATAACCGGGGAACCCATGGAAGACTGATGGAAGAAACCTTCACGCCGGGCAGCGAGCCCTGGGATTTCTTTGGGGCGCGGAACGACGCTCCGTATCTGGAGGCGAAGGAGTGGCTTACCTCTATTATTGAGGACAGGGATTCTATCGTAAAGCCGGAGCAGGCTTTTGTAGTGACTCAGATTCTGGATGCGATCTATGAATCCGCAAGAAAAAATGAGACAGTATGGTTTGACTGAGCCCTGGGCTTACTGACCCGGGCGGAAACCGGGGAACCGGATACAGTCCGTTCTATGCTGTGATTATGCGATCTGAAAGTAAAGCAGAGCAGAGGGGTTTATCAGAATTCATCCGCTCTGTTTTTTTATAATTTGTATTACATTTATGGAAATACTAGTAGAAGGTGCTTTCAGGCTGGCGTGAACAGCAACAATGTCGTAACGGTTAACAGGGCAGCCTGGCTGAACCGTTACACAATGTCGATTCCTGTCAGAAATCGACGCACGGAAATACTTGCCATCTTGTCGTATTTTGTGCTAAACTGTTTCATATTAAAAGATTATCAGTTTTTAGGAGGATAAATAGATGAAACTCGGAATCGTGGGGCTTCCGAATGTCGGAAAGAGTACCCTGTTTAATTCCCTTACAAAAGCGGGTGCAGAATCGGCGAATTACCCGTTCTGCACAATTGATCCTAATGTGGGCGTAGTAGCGGTGCCGGATGAGCGCCTGCAGAAACTGGCGGCGCTTTACAATTCCGTAAAGGTGACCCCGGCAGTGATTGAATTTGTCGATATTGCCGGCCTGGTAAAAGGCGCGTCCAAAGGAGAAGGTCTTGGAAACCAGTTTCTGGCAAATATCCGTGAGGTGGACGCTATTGTTCATGTAGTGCGCTGTTTTGAAGACACCAATGTTATTCATGTGGACGGCAGCGTCAATCCGGTGCGCGATATCGAGACGATCAACCTTGAACTGATCTTCTCGGATATCGAGATCCTGGAGCGCCGGATCGCCAAAACCTCCAAGGGCGCCAGAAACGACAAAGCGCAGGCGAAGGAGCTGGAGCTGCTGAAGCGTCTGAAGGAGCATCTGGAGGAAGGGAAGCTTGCAATCAGTTTTACGACGGATGATGAGGACGAGCAGGGCTGGCTGTCCGGCTACAATCTGCTCACCGGCAAGCCGGTTATTTTTGCGGCAAATGTGGCGGAGGATGATCTGGCGGACGACGGCGCCTCCAACGAATATGTGCAGGCAGTGCGGGAGCTTGCAAAAGAGCAGGGCAGCGAGGTGTTTGTGATCTGTGCGCAGATTGAGCAGGAGATAGCGGAGCTGGAGGAGGACGAGAAGAGAATGTTCCTGGAGGATCTGGGAATTGCCCAGTCCGGTCTGGAAAAACTGATCCAGGCAAGCTACCGCATTCTCGGGCTGATCAGCTACCTCACCTCCGGGGAGCCGGAGACGCGCGCGTGGACGATTAAGGTCGGCACGAAAGCGCCGCAGGCGGCCGGAAAGATACATTCTGACTTTGAGCGCGGTTTTATCCGCGCAGAAGTTGTAAATTATCAGGATCTTCTGGATTGCGGCAGCATTGCTGCGGCAAAGGAAAAGGGTCTGGTGGGACTGGAAGGAAAAGATTATGTGGTGAAGGATGGAGATGTGATTCTCTTCCGCTTCAATGTGTAAGCGCATCTTTGCCGGCAGAAAAATGGAGTGATGAATTTGAGTGAAAAGACGGTTTGTTTTCCGAACCTGGGGCTTACATTTCAGAATGTAGGCAAGACGATCGATATATTCGGATATGAAATCGCTTACTATGGGATCATCATTGCCCTTGCGATGGCGTGCGGCATTGCATTGCTGCTGCATGTGGCGAAAAAGACCGGACAGGACGACGACCAGTATTTTGATGTCAGCCTGATCACGATCATAATTGCGCTTCTGGGCGCAAGAATTTATTATGTAGTATTTTCCTGGGAATACTATAAAGACAATCTCTGGGAGATTCTGAACTTCCGGGGAGGCGGACTGGCGATTTACGGGGGCGTGATTGCAGGCATGCTCACCGTGTGGATCTACACGCGGGTAAAGAAGAGAAACTTCGGTCAGTTTGCAGACACTATCTGCGTCGGGCTCGTATTGGGGCAGATTATTGGCAGATGGGGAAATTTTTTCAACCGCGAGGCATTCGGAGGCTATACGGACAACCTGCTGGCGATGGCACTCCCAAAAGAAGCGGTGCGCGCAGGCGAAATCACGCAGGAAATGCTGGAGCATATAAAAGTAGCTGACGGAGTGGAATTTATACAGGTTCATCCTACTTTTTTGTATGAATCCCTCTGGAATCTGGCTTTGCTTTTTTTTCTGCTGTGGTTTACCAGCCGGAAACATTTTCACGGTGAAGTGTTTTTGCTTTACCTCACAGGCTATGGCATTGGACGGGCGTGGATCGAGGGGCTGAGGACGGATCAGCTTCTGCTGCCGGTAATAGGAATTCCGGTTTCGCAGGCGCTGTCGATACTGCTGGCGGTCACCTCGGCGCTCATCATTGCCGTTCGGAGAAGAAGAGAAAGGAACCAGAAAAAAGATGAACCAAATCGAAAGCCTGAAAGTACAGATTGAAAAGGAACGCCGGAAACTGGAGGAAATGCTCAGTACCATGACAATGACCATGGAGGATGTGCTGAAGCAGAGCAGAAAACTGGACGGACTGATGGAGGAATATATCGGTCTTACCAACTAACACAAGATAATGTGCGCAGGTTAGCACCACACGCAACATATGGAAAAGTACCCGGAAACGGGTGCTTTTTTTGTAACTACTCAGCCATGCGACAAACATCAGAAATGGATGCGGCATGCTTGCATGTAAGCAGACAGTTCTGATATTTGGCATATGGCGATTAGCCGTAAGTCACAGACAAGAGCTGTGTGAACAGCGAATAGCCTGCACAGCAGGCGGTCTGTGGCTTGATGGCTGAGGAGTTATTTTTTTATTGCCCAATATAAAAAAATGAAAAAAACACTTGTCATTTCCCTCAATCTGGTCTATTATTAATGTGTAAGTGGAGAGAAGTGGTGGATTGTGGTACAAAATGGGAGAGAAATCCCAGCAATCCCCATCCGCATCAGAGGGATGCGGTACGAAAGCAGGTGTGTCATATGTTCATGGGAGAATACAATCATGCGATAGACACCAAAGGCAGGCTGATTATCCCCTCCAAATTCAGAGAAGAGCTTGGAGAAGAATTTGTGGTTACAAAGGGATTGGATGGCTGTCTGTTTGTATTTCCCAACGATGCATGGCGCGAATTTGAGGAAAAGCTTCGTGCGCTTCCGCTTACGAATAAGAGCGCAAGACAATTTTCACGTTTCTTTGTGGCGGGCGCCACGCCGTGCGAGCTGGACAAGCAGGGGAGAATTCTTCTACCGGGAACGCTTAGGGAATTTGCTGGTCTGGAGAAAGACGTGGTACTGACCGGGATGCTCAACCGGATTGAAATCTGGAGCAAGGAAAAATGGAGCGAGAATAATTCATACGACGATATGGATGAGATCGCGGAACAGATGTCAGATATTGGGCTTGTCATATAGCCTGGGGAGGACTGTATGGATTTTAAGCATACTTCTGTACTTCTGGAAGAGACCATAGATGCTCTGAATATCAACCCGGACGGGATCTATGTGGACGGTACTTTGGGCGGCGGCGGACATTCTTATGAAATCTGCAAAAGATTGTCCGGCAAAGGACGGCTGATCGGCATCGATCAGGATGCTGCGGCGATCGCGGCGGCATCGGAGCGCTTAGGGGAGTTTAAAGATAAAGTAACGATCATCCGCAGCAATTACTGTGAGATGAGGGAAAAACTGGCTGGCATAGGAGTGACAGGCACAGATGGAATTATTTTGGACCTTGGTGTTTCCTCCTACCAACTGGACACGGCAGACCGCGGCTTTACCTACCGGGAGGACGTTCCGCTTGATATGAGGATGGATCAGCGTCAGACGCGCACGGCGAGGGATATTGTGAACGAGTACAGCGAGATGGAGCTTTACCGCATCATCCGCGATTACGGGGAGGACAGGTTCGCAAAGAATATCGCGAAGCATATCGTGCTGGCACGGCAGGAGAAACCACTGGAAACAACTGGGGAGTTAATTCATGTAATAAAAGCGGCGATACCGATGAAAGTCCGAGCGGTTGGAGGACACCCGGCTAAAAAGACATTCCAGGCAATCAGGATCGAGTTGAATAATGAACTGGGAGTTCTGTCAGATTCACTGGATGATATGATAGAGCTTTTAAACGATAAGGGACGCATTTGCATCATTACCTTTCATTCACTGGAGGACCGCATTGTAAAGAACGGCTTCCGAAGGAATGAAAATCCCTGCATTTGTCCGAGAGAATTTCCGGTGTGCGTATGCGGCAGAGAGCCGAAGGGGAGCGTGATCACCAGAAAACCGATTCTTCCGGACGAGGAGGAAATAAAAGTAAACAGCCGGTCGAAGAGCGCAAAGCTGCGCGTCTTTGAGCGGAAAAAGTAGGAGGAGATCGTATGGCAGCACCGCGCAGAACGGCAGAACGGACACAGGCATCGCGCCAGAGCACCGGCCGCCGCTACACAACTACATATATTGACGGCAACGTGGTGCGCCACATCCAGACGGATCCGCAGCGTGAGCGTCAGCAGCGCGCGCGCAGATCGCAGGCGGTAAATACCCGCAGAAACAGGGAAAAGGCTCTGAATATGACGATGCCGTATGTGATGTTCCTTACTGCGGCGGCGATCGCGACCGTATTTTTTTGCGTGCAGTATCTGCAGCTTCAGGCGCTCGGAACCAGCTACCGCGGCGATATCGCGGCGCTGGAGAGTACCCTCAGCGAGGCAAAGCTTGCGAACGACAGCGCATACGAAGAGGCGATTTCGTCCGTAAGTTTGGAGCAGATCAAGGAAGTTGCGGTAAATGAGCTTGGCATGGTTTATGCGAACGAGGGGCAGGTAATCGTCTACAGCAGCCAGAAGGAAGATTATATCCGGCAGTATGAAGAGATTCCGCAGGAATAGACGCTGCATATACAGTAAAGGGTGAGCAGATGGCAGCAAGAAAAAAAAGAGAACAAAGGTTTACGAAAGAAATGCAAATAAAGCTTTTAGCGATATTTGCATTCATTTTATTATTGCTTGTTATTTTAAATTTTCTTATCGCTTATATCAATGCGAAGAGCGGAGAGCAGTACGCAAAGGTTGTACTGTCACAGCAGACGTACGACAGTAAGACCATCCCGTACCGCAGGGGAGAGATCCTCGACCGCAATGGAAATATTCTGGCAAAGAGCGACAAGGTATATAATGTAGTGCTGGACTGTAAGGTGATCAACAGCTCAGACGACTACATCGAGCCGACCATCCGGGCGATTACGAGCGTGTTCGGGCTGGATGAGGCAGAGGTGCGGAACCGCATTTCGAGCGAGGAGACGAAAAACAGTCAGTATCAGATCATAAAATACGGCATTTCGCTGGAGGAAAAGCAGACGTATGACGATTACACCGATCTTTCTGCGGCGCGCGACCTCACACAGGCACAGCGGACGGAGCTGGAGAACGTGCAGGGCATCTGGTTTGAGGAGGATTATGTACGCGCCTATCCGATGAACAACGTTGCCTGCACGGTGCTGGGTTTTGCAAACTCCTTAAACGACGGTATTTTTGGTCTGGAGGCGTACTACGATGAAATTTTAAACGGCGTGGACGGCAGGGAATACGGTTATCTGAATTCGGATCGGGAGCTGCAGGAAAACATTATTGAGCCGGAAAACGGACACAATGTCGTATCGACGATCGACGTCAACATCCAGCAGGTTGTGGAAAAATATATTGCCCAGCTTGAGGAGGAAAATAAAAACGGACCCCGGGAGGAGACGCTGGGACACGCCAGCAAGCACACGGGCGTGATCGTGGCGGATCCGAACACCGGCGAGATCCTTGCGATGGCGACGGATAAAACTTTTGATTTAAATGACCCGCAGAATCTGTCGAGCTGGTACTCGGAAAAAGATCTGGCGGCGATGACGGACGAGGAAAAGTCCGAGGCGCTGAACGAGATGTGGTACAATTTCTGCGTTTCCGAGGCATTCGAGCTTGGTTCCACCTATAAGCCGATCGTGGTGGCGTCGGCGCTTGACAGCGGCAGCATCACAGCTAACTTCGGCGTTACCTGCAGCGGCTATCTGCAGCCGGTGACGGAGGAGGACCCGATCAACTGTACTGGCATTCACGGGGAAGAGACGCTGGGGGATGTGCTGAAAAACTCCTGCAACCCCGGTATGATGACGATCGGTATGGACATGGGCGTGGATATCTTCTGCAAATACCAGGATATCTTTGGCTTTGGAAAACGTACCGGCATCGACCTGCCGAATGAAAACTCCGGCGCACTGCATGGGGTCAACAAAATGGGGATCATGGAGCTGTCTACCTGCTCCTTTGGACAGGGCTTTACGGCGACAATGATCCAGGAGCTGGCAGCGTTCTGCGCAGTAGTGAACGGCGGCTACTATTATAAGCCGCATGTGGTGAAGCAGATTCTTGATGAGAACAATAGCGTAGTTTCCAATATTGAACCGCTGCTGATCTCACAGCCGGTATCCACGAAAACTTCCTATCAGCTGCGGGATTACCTGGAGCTGGTAGTCACAGAGGGCACCGCGACGGACGCGAAGATCGCAGGCTATGATATCGGCGGAAAAACCGGAACGGCGGAAAAAATTCCGCGTGGAAACGGAAAATATATTATTTCCTATATCGCGGCGGCGCCGATCGACGATCCGCAGGTGGTTGTCTATGCGGTGATCGACGAGCCGAACATCGAGAACCAGGAGGACGGATCCTACACGAAGAATCTTGTGAAAAATATCATGCAGGAAATTCTGCCGTACATGGGCATCTATCCCACCGGGGAGCTTACGGAGGAGGAACAGCAGAACCTCGGTATGCAGGTCGACAAAGAGCCGGACACCGAGATGGTGGCGCAGTACGTGTATGATGAGTGGGGCAATATGATGTATGATGAGACGACCTGGGAGCCGCTCACCGAGCTGGTCCCTGTGGAAGTGACAGAAAGCGAGTACGAGGCGGACAACGTATACGGAAACGTCGCGCCGCCCGCGCAGTCAGATGACGGCACCGTGGACGAAAACCAGGCGGATGCCGCAAATCCGGAGGAATATATCTACGAGTAAACATAACTCTGCAGAAGGATTCATAAACTACAGTGAATACCTTCTGCGGAGTTTTTGTTTTGAGACTGAAAACATTTCACCGGAAAAAAGTGGTCACTGTATTTATTGTCTGCATGCTTGCGCTCGTGTTTCTCGCGGGGCGTCTGATCAATCTGATGCTGTTCGAATCAGAGTATTACGCGAAGAAGGCACAGGATCTGCATGAGCGCGAACGTGACATTAAGGCGGCACGCGGCCGGATCCTTGATGCCTGCGGAAATGTGCTTGCCACGAACCAGACAGTCTGCACGATCTCCGTCATTCACAGCCAGATTGAAGATCCGGAGGCGGTTATCCGGGCGCTGACGGAGGAGCTTGGTCTTTCCGAGGAGACGGTGCGAAAGCGTGTGGAGAAGCGCAGCTCTATCGAGCGTATTAAGACAAACGTTGACGAGGAGACCGGCGACAGGATCCGTGAAATGAATCTGGCGGGAGTGAAGGTGGACGAGGATTTTAAGCGCTGGTATCCCTACGGGACGCTCGCCTCCAAGGTGCTTGGCTTTACCGGCGGTGACAACCAGGGCATCATAGGGCTGGAGGTAAAATATGAGGACATTTTAAAGGGAAGCGACGGCAAAATCCTTACGCTCACGGACGCGCGCGGCGTGGAGCTGCCTGAGGCGGGCGAGAGCCGCCTGGAGCCGATCGCAGGGAACGATCTCTGCATCAGTCTTGACGCCAACATCCAGAAATTTGCGGAGCAGGCGGCAGCAAAAGTGATGGAGAAAAAGAGCGCCGACCGTGTCTCCATTATTATTATGCGGCCGTCAAACGGGGAGATCCTGGCGATGGTCGACGTGCCGGAATTTGACCTGAATAATCCCTTCGAGCTAAATACGGAGGATACGGCTGCACAGGCAGAGCGTGATGCCGGGCAGGGGAAAAGCGCCGGCACAGACGCCGCGGAAACCATGACGGACGCCGAGCGGCAGGGC
>CABRSG010000008.1 GCA_902473545.1 uncultured Lachnospiraceae bacterium
GGTCCGCAGCCGTTCACACCGAGGAAATCGTCCCCGTAGATCTCGTAACCCCAACGCTCATCCCACTGCAAAAACAGCGGCACGCCGCCAGCCCGCACATCCTCCGTGATGTCTATCTTCGGATGAACATCCCTTTTCTGCGGAAAAGCCATGACGAAATCCGTCGCCTGCGGATATTTTTCCATAAATTCCAGCATACTGACCGGATATTCGCCGTCCATCGGTATCCAGGCGGGAACCGTGCTCTGTTTTTTCCGGGAATGCACAGCAAACGCTCCCAGAACGACCAGCATGGCCGCTGCCAGAATGAGCACCTTCCTTCTCCATACCTGCCGCCGTCTTTTTCTGAATTTTCTAGTATCCTCCGTTCTCCCGGATAATTTCCCTCTCCTCAATCTCATCAGGCGTTTCCTCTTCTTTTGTACCCTCGTAACGGTATGCCCACATGCCCTTGATCTGCGGAAGAATCCGCTCGATATCCCAGGACTTTTGGCTGTTTATCGCGCTGTTCGGATCGTTTACCTTAATGCTGCCGTCCGTGTTCACTCCGGCAAGCACAATAAAATGACCTGCGTCCGTGAAATCTCCCGGTCCCACGGAGCAGATGATCGGCATTCCGGCGCGCAGCGTGTTGATGATATCCCCAGCGCTCAGCACCACATCGTTTACCTGCAGCCCAAGCATTTCCGTCCCGACGCCCATCAGATCCCAGGAGGAACCCTGCCCGGTTACATAATAGCCCTCCCGCTCCGCCATTTTCGCCACTTCATAGGGATTCCAGACTGTCTCCCCGCTCAGACCGCACTGCACCATGGAAAGGCAGGTCGGTCCGCAGCCGGTGACCGCAAGGAAATCGCTTCCGTACCGCTCATATCCCCAGCGCACATCCCACTGCAGAAACAGCGGCAGCTCGCCCTTCGTCACCTCTCCGGCAATATCAATTTCATTATGTACGTCCTTATATTTCGGATAATCCAGAACGAACTGTGTCGTCTCCGGATATTTCTCCATAAACGCGACCAGACTTTCCGGGTAATCCTTCAGCGGATCTTCCGTTGCTGTCTCGGTCTCCGTCCCGGCTTCTGTTTCATTTTCTGTCTCAGCCGTCTCTGTCACAACGACGGATGTTTCTGTAGAATCTTTCTCCGCGCCCGGTGTCCCGGCATAAATCGCAAACGCCGCAGCCAACACGCAGAGAATGATCGGTGTTTTCATATCTGCCTTCCTCTTCTGTTTCATAAACCCCTCCGTTTCGTATCATTATAACCCGGCAGAGGGCAAAACTTCTTTAAATTTTGTATGATAAATACTTACGATTTTCGGAGTAAATCCTTAACTGCTTTTTTCTTCTCCCGCAGCTCCCGGAAAAACCGGCTGAGCATCTCGCTGCACTCCGTCTCCAGCACGCCGCGCGTCACCTGCACCTGGTGATTAAACTGCGGCATTTCCAGAATATTGAGAACACTCCCCGCGCAGCCCGCCTTCGGATTCATGCTGCCGATGACCGCCTCCGTCAGCCGCGCCTGCACCATCGCCCCGGCGCACATCTGGCACGGCTCCCGAGTGATGTACATGGTACATCCCTCCAGACGCCAGTCGCCCGTCTTTTTCGCCGCCTTTCTGATCGCAATCAGCTCGGCATGGGAGAGCGTGTTTTTGTCAGTATTCCGCCGGTTGTAGCCGCGCGCGATAATTTTTCCGTCCTGCACGATCACGCAGCCGATCGGCACCTCGTCGAGCGCATACGCTTTTTTCGCCTGCTTAATCGCCTCGCGCATGAATTTTTCATGTGTTTTATTATCTGCCGTTTCCATTTTGCTCCCATCGCGCCGTCTCATTCAGGCAGTCGTCATTCTGCACAAACATATGTTTACTAATGCTTCGCATATAATTTCACAATACCCTTCATCACTTCCACGGCAAGGTCCATTCCCTCCACGGTAATATGCTCGTAAGGGCCGTGGAACGCATGCCCGCCGGTTCCCAGGTTCGGGCACGGAAGCCCCATATAGGAAAGGCGCGCGCCGTCTGTGCCGCCGCGGATGGGGCGCACGATAGGCTCTACACCTGCCGCCGCGGATCGGCACCTCCACCGGCACCATCCCGGCGTCCCTGATCGCCTGCTTTGCATTTTCAATAAGATGCATACACGGCTCGATCTTCTCCTTCATGTTGCGGTACTGCTCTGTAATCTCCAGCGTCACCGCGTCGTTTCCGTATTTTTCCTGCAGAAGCTTTGTGATGTGGCGCAGCGTTTCCTTGCGGCATTCAAACATCTCGGCACTGTGGTCGCGCACAATATACTCCAGCTTCGCATCAGACACATCGCCGCTCATGCTGCAGAGGTGGAAAAAGCCCTCATATCCTTCGGTATCGCGCGGCGTATCGCCGGACGGAAGCATATTGTTGAATTCCATCGCCACAAGCGAGGCATTGATCATTGTATCCTTGCTGCTGCCCGGATGCACGGAAAATCCCCTGAAGGTGACATCCACGCCGCAGGCATTAAAGTTTTCGTATTCGATCTGATTTTCCGCATCGCCGTCCATTGTGTAGGCAAACTGCGCGCCAAAGCCTTCCACATCAAAGAAGTCCGCGCCGCGTCCGACCTCCTCGTCCGGAGTAAAGCCGATGCAGATTTTTCCGTGCGGGATATCGCCCTTTAAAAGCTCCTCCGCCAATGTCATGATCTCAGCAACGCCGGCCTTATCGTCCGCACCGAGCAGTGTGGTACCGTCCGTCGTGATCAGCGTGCGTCCGGCAAGCTTTGCAAGATGCGGGAAGTCCTTCACCGCAAGAACCCGCTCCGTACCAAGCGCAGCGTCCCCGCCGTCATAATTTTCAATGATCTGCGGCTTTACATTTTCGCCCGAGAAATCCGGCGCCGTGTCCATGTGCGCGATAAAACCGATCGCCGGAGCCTCCTCCAGCCCTGCCGTCGCCGGGATCACGCCGTACACATAGCATTTTTCATCAATGCGCACATCGCTGACGCCAAGCTCCTTCATCTCCCTGGCAAGCTGATTTCCAAGATCAAACTGGCGCTGCGTGGAGGGCGTGGTTTCGCTGTCATCACAGCTCGTTGTGTACACCTTCACATAATTTAAAAGTCTCTCATATGCTCTCATAATTTCCTCCTGTATCCAAATGTCATTTTCTATCCGTACCGTTTTACGGCTTTTCAAACACCTACCGCTCGATCCCGTCCCGGGCCGGCTGCCCCTTCTGGAACGGATGCTTTCTCATGCAGATTTCTGAGACATAATCCGCCCGCGCAAACAACTCCTCGTCTAGTCCCTGTCCTGTGAGAATGACCTCCAGCTTTTCCGGCTTGTGATCCAGAAAATCGAGCACCAGCGCTTCGTCGAGAAGCCCCGCCCGGATGGTATAGATCACCTCATCCAGAAACAGCACGTCAAACTGCTCATCCCGCGCCTTCTCCGTCACCAGCTTTAGCTGCTGCGCATAAAACTGACGCCGTTCCTTTTTTTCTTCCTCCGTCATCTGAAAGCTGAATTTCTCTTCCTCCAGCCCGTCCACGATCGTAATATTTTCAACCTTTTCAAGCACCTTCCGCTCGCTCGTACGGTTGTTTTTCATAAACTGGTAGATCAGCACCCTGTAGCCAAATCCGGCGGCGCGCACGCAAAGCCCCATGCCAGTGGTCGTCTTGCCCTTACCGTCCCCGCAGTAAATATGAACCAGACCTGTCGTTTTCATTGCCATCTGCGCTCTTCCTTTCCATCTGATTTTTTCTAATATAAGCAAGGTCTTCCTAAATAGTATATCACGCTTCTATGTCTTTTCAATGACGTTTTCATTTTTGTTTTCCAGCTATTTATATTTACAAAAAACCTTCTTTCGTGTATGATATTTCATATATTTATTGTCTGTGAAAGGGGAAGGATAGGAGCAATGATCTTACGAAAACTTCAGAAACTTTACGGCTGTGCCCTGGGTGCGATACTCCTTGCCGCCGGCTCCTGGCAGCCTGCCTTTGCTATAGGAAGCGTTGTCGAAGCTCTGCCCGAAAGCACGCTGACGGAGTGGCCAAGCCTGCGCTCCCGGACTGCTGCAGAGACTTCCGATGAGGTAATCGTCGGCGCGGAAACAGACAGCATGACACGCTTTCTCACACGCGAACAGCTGCTGGAAGCTTTCGGCGGTCTGCCGCCGCTTCTTTACACCGGCTCCTTCTTTTTGAACCATATGAACAGCATCCCGGATTTTGTGCCGGACAGCGGCTACGAACTGCATTCCTTTAATGGAAATCTGATTATGCGCCGTTCCTGGACATCCCTTAAAGAGGAAATCACAGACAAGCTCGCGGACTACCAGGGTGACTGGTCTGTTTACTTAAAGGATCTCTCACTTGGCCGGACCATGGAGATCAACGAGCACTCCATGGAATCTGCCAGCCTGATCAAGCTTTACATCGCCGGCGCCATCTATGAACAGCTTGCGCTTGGCAATCTAAGTGAAACAGACACGATCCTGTCCGCGCTCAACGACATGATCACGGTCAGCGATAACGAATCCTCGAATGTGCTGGTGCGCCAGATGTGCGATGAAAGCGGCGATTTCCAGACGGGACTTGCAAAGGTAAATGACTTTATTGCGCGCTATGGCTTCACAAATACCCAGCAGGTAAACGGCATCGCCGATCCTTCCCTGTGGGTTTCTGACGGACGCGTCAATATGACTTCTGCCGCGGACTGCGGTCGTCTGCTGGAAATGATCTATAACGGTGAGCTTGCGTCGCATTTTTATTCCTTCCGGTTTGAGACGCTTTTAAATAGACAGGAAGTAAATTACAAGATCCCGGCAGGACTGCCGGAGGGTGTTCACATCTCGCACAAAACCGGCGAAGTCGACGACACAGAGAACGACGCGGCAATCATTTACACACCATACGGCGATTATATTTTCTGCATTATGTCAACTGATCTGACCGACACCGATGCCGCAGTCGATCACATCCGCGAGATCACCCGGCTGGTCTACGAATATTTCTGCGGAAATGCACTCTATCCGAACGAATATATTCTGGTCGAGACAGTGCCCGAAAGCGACCGCTATGTTCTCGTGGAAACGGATGCGCCTGCTGCAGACCTGCTCGAGAGCGAGCTGCTGATTCCCTATGCGATTCACACTATCTCCAATGAGGTAGAATGGAGCGTTGCAGCGGATCTGACAGGCACCGAATGGACAATTTCAGAAACTTCCGCCGAATCGGAAGCAGGGTAAGGAGAGAAAGATATGTTTCGTTTATGGGGAAAAATATGGCAGGATAACCGCCTGCTGAAGGATACGACTATCTGCGACGATTCACAGGATACCCGCACGCACAAGATTTTTCGTGCGCTCGATGAGATCTGCGCACAGTTCGACCTGGGCAAACCTATCTGGCTGGATTCCAACATCCGCGAATTCCAGCGCCACAGTAAAACAAGGTTCACCCAGGACAGCTTCATTGAACAGATTGCATTTGATTTTTTAGAAATACAGGTGATCGAGGAATAGGGTGTCCCGCAGTTCTTTCATCTCCCCGTCACTCAGCGGCTGCACTGGTTTTCTTGGAATGCCCGCCTGATACCCGCAGAGGTTCATGCAGGCTTTCACGCCTGCCACGCCGCCGCGCGCTCCGGTCTGGCGGATACGCCCGCACAGCGCATGATAATAAGGTAAAAAGTCTTCTTCTCCCGCCTGCCTCCACAGAGAGATCAGCCGGGCACATGCCTGAGGAAAATAATTGGCAGCGGAAACTACCGCGCCTTTTCCTCCTCTTTTCAGGCATTTATGCAGCGTGTTTACAGAGCCTGCCATCACCTGGAAATCTGCTCTTTCTCCCACCGCATCCATATAAGCATCCATCATATCCGGTGAAGTGTCCTTTATCCCATGGATATTCGGATGATCCGCCAGCGCCTTCAGCGCTTCGCAGGAAATGCATACTGTGTTCGCAAATCCGGGCGCACAGTAAAGCAAGATCGGAATCCGGCTGAAATCAGCAACCGCAGTAAAATATTCTATCAGTGCCTTATCCGTCATAGCATTTTTAAAATAATGCGGCGTCAGAACCGATAAATAATCCACCTTCAAATCCATGCTCTGTATACGGTCGATAAATCTCAGCGTATGATATAGGGATTCCCGCCCCACTCCGGCAATCAGCCCCTTCGTTTCCGCCCGGTGCCTGGCAAATATCTTAATTACGCTCAGAGACTCTTCCTCGTCCAGCATCCGGAATTCTCCGTTGCTCCCAAGGCACATGTACCCCGACACGTCCGTCTGATTCCATTTTTCAATATTATACACAAGCATTTCCCCGGAAACCCTTTCCCGGTCATCAAACGGTGTAACCGCCGGAATATAAATTCCTTCCAGACTGTTTTTCATATTTTTATCCTTCCGTCAGAAATTTTTCCGCTTCCCCGGCGATCCCCTGTGCATCCAGCCTGTAATACCGCAGAAGCTCGTCATAAGGTCCGGAAATCGCGTATTCTTTCTTAACACCGTGCATTTTTACCGGAACCGGGCAATGTCTGCCGCAAACCTCTGCAACAATGGAACCAAGACCTCCGCTGATATAGTGCTCTTCCACTGTCATAATTTTTCCGGTCTTTTTTGCTGCGTTTAAAATCAGCGTTTCATCAGCAGGCGATACCGTAGGCATTCCCACCACCATTGCGGAAATTCCCTTTTCCTCCAGCAGATTCGCTGCACAGAGCACATTTGCCGTCGATGTTCCGGTCGTGATAATGGCAAAATCCGTGCCTTCCCGCAGAATACTTCCCTTCCCGATCTCAAATTCCTTTTCCTCCCACAGCTCCTCCATCGGCGGATTGCCGATCCGCATATATACCGGACCTTCAAAATCCAGCATTGCCCTTGCTGCCGCCCGGATCTCTCCCGGAGTCTGCGGAGCCAGTATAACCACACCCGGTATCATGCGGATAATCGCAAAATCCTCCAGAGAATGATGTGTCGCTCCCAGATCTGAGTAGGTAAAGCCGCCGTTTCTTCCGACAATCTTCACATTCTGGCGCATATAGCCGCAATCATTGCGAAACATCTCAAAATTGCGGCAGGTGACAAACGGCGCAATCGCGCAAAAGACCGGCGTCTTTCCCATTGCAGACAGACCCGCTGCGATGCCGGTCACGCCCTGCTCCATAATTCCAAATTCAAAATAGCGCTCCGGGTGGTTTTTGGCAAATTCTTTAAACCCGGAGCTTCCTCCGCTGTCGGCTGATAAAATCACAATATCTTCCCTGCTTTCAGCGATCTCCGTCACCGCAGCGCCAAAGGTTTTTCTGGGATCTATCTTCTCCCCGATCATGCTTTCACCTCCAGCTCTGTCCGCATTTCTTCTATTTTATTCTCTACCTCGGCAACCGCGCGCCCAAGCTCTTCCTTCGAGGGGCTCCAGAAGTGACAGGATGCCTTATTTTCCAGAAAAGAAATGCCTTTTCCCTTGACTGTATGCGCTATGATAACAGTAGGCTGCGTACCCTCCGCAGGAATATCATCCAGCGCACACATGATTTCCTGCATGTTGTTGCCGTCAATCTCCATCACACGCCACCCAAAAGCTGCAAAACGCTCACCTGCCGGCATGAAATTCATGATATCCTCCACTTTGCCGCTGATCTGAAGACCATTGTTGTCTAAAAACAATACCAGATTTCCCAATTGATGATGTGCGGCAGCCGCCGCTGCCTCCCAGTTGGAACCTTCCGCCAGCTCACCGTCTCCCATAACGGTGTACACGCAGGATTGCATTTTGTCACACTTCATTGCCAGCGCCATGCCCGCCGCGATGGCGAGCCCGTGCCCCAAAGCACCGGTATTTGCCTCAATACCGGGAAGCTTATGCATATCCGGATGACCCGGAATAGGTGATTTCAGCGAACCGTAGGTATCGAGAATATCCTTTGGAAAATACCCTCTCTCCGCCAGAACAGCATATTGGCACATACATTTGTGCCCTGCCGAAAGAATGAAACGGTCGCGCTGCTCCCACTTAGGATCGTCAGGTTTTCCTGCCATCTTGTAAAAATAAAGTGCTGTCACAATGTCAATCGCGGACAGGGCACCGCCCAAATGACCGTGCCCGCCTGCCTCAACCATCCGCAGCACATTTCTTCGGCATTTCCAGGAAATATATGTCAGTTCCTTTGCATTTTTGGAAAAAGCCATTTATCTCATAGCCCCCTCTTCGTAATCACAGATCTGCTGTACCTTCGGCATCGACCTGGAATGCACGTCAAACGTGCATCCCAGATATTCCTTCAGCATCATCTTGGCAACCTCGATTCCAATCACCTGCGCTCCCATGGTAATGATGTTCGCATGATTGCTGAGCTCCGCCCGCTGTGCCTGAAATACATCATTTACCAGTGCCGCATAGGCTCCCTTCACCTTGTTTGCCGCAATACTCATGCCGATGCCGGTGCCGCACACCAGAACGCCGCGGTCATAGTTTCCCTGCGCAACATCCTGGGCAACACGTATAGCGACATTTGCGTAGACCGGATCTGTGCTTCCAAAATCATCACATTCATGCCCAAGCTCCCGGATATACTGCATCAGTGCCTCCTTAAAAGTCTGGGCATTTGGATCACATCCAATCGCTATCCTCATCCTCTGCTCCTTCGTCTGTCTTACTGATTGTATTCGCCAAGAAGATCGGTAATACGTCCGTCAACCGTTGCAATCGCATCATCGAGACTGCTGCCTGTCAGCATGGAATTATATGCTTCTCCGAAAATATCCTGCACTTCCGCATATGCCGGGAAAGTGGAGTACGTAAGAGAATACTGCATACATTCTGAGAATCCGATATACTCCGGTCCGGTAAATGCTTCGTCTGCCAGAGCGCTCTTCGTAACCGGAATACGTCCCGTAGCAGATCCAAAGGATACCGCATTGTCGTAGCCCGCCATAAATTCCAGGAAATCTGCCATTTCTTCCGGGTGCTCACACGCTGTCGTGATCGTGTAACCGGACACCTGCAGGTTCGTCACATGACGGCCATCTTCTGTCGTCGCTGCCGGAATCGGCACACTGCCAAGCTTGCCCGACAGCTCTGGGTTACGGTTTAAAATTGCTCCTACTGCGTTGCTTCCGGAAATAATAAGACCGGTCTGCTCATTTGCAAAGTAAGTAACTGCATCCTGGTATGCTGTCTCGGATGCGCCCGCAGGAACCACGCCGTCCACCAGATCCAGATCTACAAAGGACTGCAGCGCTGTTTTAAATTTGTCGGAAGTCAGATCGCTCTCCCAGGTGCCATCCTCGTTCTGCCAGACTTCATCTACTCCAAATGCTTTTGCATATATGGAAAAGCGTGCCTCACCGGAGCCGTTTCTTGCACCTACCATGGAAAAGCCATAGTTACCGGAAATTTCCGTAAACTTCTTCGCTGCATCACGAAAATCATCCATTGTCTCAATTTTATCAATTCCTGCCTGCTCCAGCCAGTCTGTCCGGTAAATCAATGCTATCGGAATCTGGAACCACGGAACAAACATCAACGTATCATCCAACGTGCTGTAATTGATAACCTCTTCAGAAAGATCCGCACGGAATTCATCCGAAATATAATCATTTGCATCCGCCACGATTCCCATATCCAGAGCCGTGGACATAAATGCGCAGTTCATAAAAAACGCATCCGGAAGATCATTTGATGCCGCCATGGTCGTCACCTGCGCATCCAGATCATTATTTGCCACCGAAATAAACTCGATCGTTACATTCGGATGCTCTGCCATATACGCTTCCGCCATCGCGGACTCCAGTTCTGCCTCATCCTCCGTCTGCAGACAGGACATGATCGTCAGGGTAATTTCTTCTTCTGCATTCACAGCAACTCCCGAAAACAGGGACGCCAGCATAGATACACTAAGTACAGCCGCTAATTTTCTCTTCATAATTTTTCTTCCTTTCTCATCTCGTTTTTTAATATCGCTTATCTGCCGCACCCCATAAATTTTTCCCATACACCCCCATTCCTGTATCCGCGGCAGATGCTATATCCTTTTTTATTTCACAGCCCCGGCAGTCAGACCACTGATAAAGCTTTTCTGCATAAAAATGAAAGCAATAATCAGAGGCACCGATGCCACCAGCGAGGCAGCCATCATATCATTCCATGCAATTCTGTAGTAGCCATTCATTTCGGCGATTGCCACAGCCGCCGTTTTCATCTTATCGTTCATGATCAGAATTGCCGCAAACATATATTCATTCCAGCATGTAATAAATGCATAGATTGCGGAGGATACCAGTCCCGGCCGCACCAGCGGCAGTGTAATTCTGATAAACGTCTGCAGGCTGGAGGCACCGTCGATTGCGGCAGATTCATCAATTTCTACCGGAATTGTCCGGTAATACCCCACCATCATCCACGAACAGAAGGGAATCGTGAATGAGATATAAACCACACAAAGCCCGACCAGAGAGTTATTCAGCCCGTAAATACTGAGAATTCTGTAAAACGGCACCAACAGCATAATGGACGGAAACATCTGTGTCATCAAAATAAATGATAGAAATGCACCCTTCCCCTTAAAACTAAATCTGGTGGCGCCATATCCTGTAAGCGCTGAGGCAGCCAGCGAAACCAGAACTGCGGCCGCTGTCACAAGCAGACTGTTTCGAAAATACAGCGCAAAATCATAATCTCTCCAGATTCTCATGAATGACGTAATGGTAACTTCCAATGGCAGAATACTGCCATTCATCTGATAAATCTCCATGTCATTTTTCACCGCAGTGATAATCATCCACAGAACGGGCAGAATTACTATACACGCCCCAAGAACCAATACGACATAGGAGAGCGCACCTTCTGCTTTTTTATGCATTGATAAAGACCTGTTCTTCTTACGCATTCTGATCCATCGCCCTCCTCATAATTTTACTGATCAGCCAGCAAATAACAAATACCACGCCCGCACCTGCTGCGGCAGCTCCATAATTGTGATAGGAAAATGCCTCTTTATATATGGAAATGCTAACCGTCGCTGTCGTATTGTTCGGGCCTCCGTCTGTCAGCAGCTTAATAATGGTATAATGTTTAAACCACCATACTGTATCCAGAATCACTGCGGTTGAGATAACCGGTTTAATCATCGGAACAGTAATGCGGAAAAATGTCTGTACGGGATTTGCTCCATCCAGCTTTGCCGCCTCATACACATCCTCCGGTACGCTCTGAAAACCCGCCATCATATTTACCATAATCAGCGCGTATCCCTTCCAGATACACACAGCAGCAAGAATGGTAAATGCAAAACCCGTACTCAGCCATGCCTGGTTTTTCTCCAGAATTCCGAGACGAATCAATATATTGTTAAACACACCGTAGTTTGCATTAAAAATCCACTTAAACAGCAAAGCAACGACCACATCCGGCAAAAGCCATGGAATAATCAGAATCGTGCGGAATATATTGACACCCGGACGTTTTTTATTCAAAGCAAGCGCGAGGATCGTTCCCAGGATCAGATGTCCCAGAACAACCACTATTGTAAATTCGAAGGTTGTCAGAAGGCTCTTTACCATACTTCCGTCTTTGAATATCGACAGGTAGTTTTCCAGCCCTACAAATTCCCACTTATTCGTAAGATTTGTCTTCATGACACTTAAATACAGCGCATAGCAGATCGGGTATACGACAAGTGCTGCCAGCAGAACAAATACCGGAAATATAAAAAGATATGGTGTAATGTTAAATTTATTTTTGTTTCGTGTCACCAGCCGGATTCCTCCTTTTTCTACCACTCTCCGAAGGAATGGTCATCAGCAAATGATACGCGTGGTGTCTCCCAGCGCCCGTCATATGCATATTCCTTTAACGCAGCCTCATCTATCTCAATGCCCATGCCCGCACCCTGCGGAATATCAATATAGCCATCCCTGATTTCAAACGGTTTTTTCAGATACGGACCACCCAGATCCCATCCGTCCTCAAAGGATGGATGCTCCTGCGCCGTAAAATTCGGAATCACCGTATCCACCTGCAGGCAGGCTGCAAGCGCAAGCGGGCCAAGCGGATTATGCGGCGCCATAGAACAATAGTATGTCTCTCCCATTGCAGCAATTTTCATAACCTGCGATATGCCGCCCGCATGACACAGATCCGGCTGCAGCACAGTTGCCGCCTGCTTCTCCAGCACCTCGCGGAAGTCATATGTAGTAAATTTCCGTTCTCCCGTAGCGATCGGTATGGTAGTCATCCTTGCCACCCTTGCCATCACATCCACATTTTCCGGAAGCACCGGCTCCTCCACAAACATCAGGCCAAACGGCTCCAGCTCTCTGCAAAGCCACGGTGCCATTGCCGGTGAAACCCGTCCGTGAAAGTCAACAGCCAGGTCGATATCATCCCCGATCGCTGTCCGGATTTCTGCGATCCGCTCCACAAAGCGTGTCACCATTGCCGGAGTTTCAATATGCCGGTATGGGCAGATAAACGGTGTTTTCAGGGATTTAAAACCCTTCGCCACTTTCTTTTTCGCATGTTCGATCAACAGATCACGGCACTCCCGTTCTTCCATTTCGGCATAATCAACATTGCCAAAAATATGTGCATACATGCGGATGCGATCTCTGGATTTTCCCCCGAGCAGCTGCCAAACCGGAACATTCAGCCATTTTCCTTTGATATCCCAGAGTGCCTGCTCGATTCCGCTGATAGCACTAAATACGGCGGCGCCGCCCCTGTAAAAACCACCCGCATACATCAGCTTATACAGATATTCAATATTACGCGGGTCTTCTCCGATAATCATATCCTTCAGAGAATCCACGGCAGCCGCTGTAACCAGGGTTCTTCCCTCCAGATCGCACTCGCCCCATCCGGTAATTCCTTCATCAGTAGTTACCTTCACAAAAATCCATCTTGGTTTTACATGAAATGTTTCTACGCCTTTAATCTTCATCCCTGTCCTCCTGTTATTTTTATCTCTGCACACGTCCGGAGGCATTCCCCTGCATGAGGCTGTTTACCTCCTCCAGCGTGCTCAGATTAAAATCATATTCCATCGTGTGCTTCAGGCAGGAAGCCGCCGCTGCAAAATTCACTGCCTTCTGCGGTTCATAGCCGCTGTTTAGCGCATAGATCAGCGCTCCCGCAAAGGAATCTCCGCCTCCTACCCGGTCTACGATCTGTATCTTATACTCCGGCGAAAAGAATGCTTCTCCCCCGGTATAAAGCAGTCCGCCCCAATGATTTATGCTGGCGGAAATACTTTTTCGCAGAGTGATCGCAACAGACTTTATGCCAAAGCGTTCTACAAGCTGCTGCGCCACACTCACATATCCCTGTCTGTCAAGTTCTCCCTTGCTGATATCTGAGTTTTGGGCACAAATACCAAACACATCTGCAGCGTCCGCTTCATTTGCAATACAAATGTCGACATACTTCATCAGTCTGCCCATCACCTCTCCGGCTTTTTCTTTACTCCACAGCTTTTTCCGGAAATTCAGATCACAGCTCACTGTAATATGCTTCTCTTTACACACGCGCAGCGCATCCTCACAGATTTCTGCACAGCCCTCCGAAAGTGCTGGTGTAATGCCTGTAAAATGAAACCAGTCAGCACCCTCCAAAATCTGTTCCCAGTCGAAATCTGTCCGTTCCGCAAGAGCAACAGCAGATGCGCCTCTGTCATACAAAACCTTTGACGGGCGCTGAGAGGCTCCCTTTTCCACAAAGTAGATGCCCATACGTGATCCGCCGTATACGATTGCTTCTGTGTCGACACCATACTTCTGCAGCTGCATCGCTGCCCGCCTGCCGAGCACATTGTCCGGCAGCTTTGTAACAAAAGCAGCCTTCATGCCAAAGTTTGCCACAGATACCGCCACATTTGCCTCGCCGCCCGCAAACGACATCTCCAGCTTTTGTGCCTGCAGCAGCCTGAGATATCCCTCCGGATTCAGCCGCATCATAATCTCACCGAATGTAATCACCTTTTTCATACCGTAAACTCTCCCCTGCAATTTTGAACTGTCCTTCTCGCTGCCTCGCGTATCTTATCGAATTCGCCCGCCGCGATCCATTCACGGTTGACAAGATTGCCGCCAATACCGACTCCTTCCGCTCCTGCGCGCAAAAATTCTGCCGCATTAAGCTCATTTACTCCGCCAACAGCCAACAGTGGAATATGGTTCAGCGGCCCCTTTACCGCTTTCAAATATCCTGCCCCCAGACTTGCTGCCGGAAATATTTTTACAAAGTCCGCCCCATATTCGGCCGCATCTGTAATCTCAGACGGTGACAATGCACCCGGTATCGAAACCATGCCCTGTCTTACGGTCTCCTCAATCACCCTCCGGTTTACATTTGGAGAAATAATAAATGCACCGCCGGCATTTTTCGTAAGCCTAACCTGCTCCTCCATGAGCACAGTCCCCGCCCCACAGGTCATTTCACTGCCATACTCCCTGCATACCATGGAGATATTTTCACAGGTACGCTTCCAATCATCGGGGATTTTCTGATCAAAAGTAAATTCAATCAGTTCGACGCCACCCTCCCGCAGTGCTTCTGTCAGATTCCTGCAGTCATCGCCATATATCCCCCGTACAATGGCAATGATTTTCTTTTCTTTTATTTGTCCAATAATTTTCTTACGCAATTTTTCTCCTCTTTTACATCAATTTCCTTTTTTGCCAATTGTTTCATTGTATAAAACTATATTTTATCTAATAAACTTCTTGCAATTACAATATTATAGATCCAGGTTTTTGTCAAGAAGTTTTTTTGTTTGTTTTGCATATTTTGTTGTCCTTTTATCTTTTTTATTGTCTATTTTTGTGTTATAATCTCTTTGCGTAATTTGTAATTTTTTATTGCAAATAAACGAATTTTTGCGTAATATTAAGAAAAAGCTTAGGAAAGAGATTAAGATATGGAACCAACAAATGTGCGGCTTGTGGACCGCGTACTTGACATCATTGAAACACTATCCAGACATCCCGAAGGAACTTCTATCGCCGTACTGACAGCCGAGACAGACATTCATAAATCTACGGTTTACCGTCAGCTTGCAACACTAATGAAACGAGGCTATGTTGTGAAAGATGAGGAAACCAGCCACTATCGTCTGACACTGCGCACCTATCGTATCGGCAGCCGCGCTGTTCCCGATTTTGATCTTTTGAGTCTCTCTGTGGGTTATCTGCGTGAATTGTGCAGGCTATGCAATGAAGCTGTCCACCTTGCCATTCCAGATGGCGCCTCTATTATGTATTTATTTAAAGAAGTGGCTGCTGACAATGTCATCCGGATCGCTTCCCAGACAGGTGCCCGGAATTATATGTATTATACCGGTCTTGGCAAAGCTCTGTTAGCAACCATGTCAGAGAAAGAAGTGCGGGAAATCTGGGAAAAATCTGACATAAAAAAATACACACCAACTACTATCACCACCTACCCGCAGCTCCTTGAAGAGCTGGAGACAATCCGCCAGCGAGGATACGCTATTGACAACGAAGAGCATGAAGCCGGTATTGCCTGTATTGCCGATGTTATACGCGATGTTGACAATAAAGCAGTGGCAGCTATCAGTATTTCTACCCTTGCTGCCCGGTTGGATGATAATTTTCTTGCATTGAATGTTCCGCGGCTGCATAAAACCGCTAATAAAATTTCTGCAATCCTGGGAAATGTACTTTCAAAAGGGGATTGACAAACAATCCCCTCAGCGATTATCATAAACATATATTTTATCTAATAATTTCTTCTGACGAACTATTCCGGCACCCTCCGGAAAGTTTTGTCTGCACAAAAACATTACGTCAGAGGAGATTACCTTATGTTATTCTTATCTATTGATTTTGGCACATCGGCTGTAAAGTTATCCGTTCTTGATGAGAAAGGCGTCATTAAGTGTCAGTCAACGCAGACTTACCCTTATATTGTGCTGCCCGGAGAAAAAGTGGAGCTGTCTCCGGAGCGACTTTTGTCTGCTCTCTGTACAGCCGCATCACAGCTCGATCCGCACGCATTGTCCCGGATATCATTTATCTGTTATGATACCTTTTCACCCTCTCTGGTATTCATGGACAGAAACGGCGATCTTGTTTACCCCAATATTATTACGCATCTTGACCGCAGAAGCCGCGCACAGTCAGAATATATCCAAAAAACGATCGGCAATGATACCTACCTGAAAATAGCCGGTATTTATCCTTTTACCGGCGGCTGCTCTGCTATGACTTTGCTCTGGTTTCAGGAGAATGAACCGGATGTTCTGCGCAAAGTTTATAAAATCGGACATCTCACTACCTTTTTGCACAAAAAATTAACCGGGCTCTGGATGATCGATCTTGTAAACGCCTCCATGCTCGGACTATATGAAACCACCTCACAAACCGGATGGTCCACGCAGCTTTTATCTGAATTTCACATGAATCCGGACTGGTTTCCAGACATCCATGTCCCCGGCACGCTATACGGAACCCTGCTTCCCGAAATGGCGCAAAACCTCGGTATTAAACCGGGTATTCCTGTGGCTGTCGGTACAAATGACGTTGCCTCCGCGCAGATGGGCGCCCATAACCTGCGCTCCGGTCAGATGATGAACACTGCCGGAAGCAGCGAAATGATCAGCATTCTGACGGACCGTCCCATTCCAGACCCCCATTACTATCTGCGCAATGCCGCAATTCCGGGGCTCTGGCAGATTTACGCAACGACTGCAGGCGGATTTGCGCTTGACTGGTACCACAAACAGTTTTGCCGCGAACTTCCCCGGGACACATTTTACACACACTATCTGGAGCAGACGCTGAAAACCCAGGCGGACCATTCCGGCGTCTCCTTTGCTCCGTATTTAACCGGCGACCGCCAGAGCCTCACGCCAAGAACCGGTTCCTGGCATGGGCTGACCCTGTCCACCACCCGGGAAGAGATGCTGTATGCCATGCTCAAAAGCATGCAGGGCGTTCTCTACGATACAGTAGAGCTGGCAAAAAAAGTAATTCCCCTGGACAATGTTATAAAGATATCCGGCGGTATGGTAACGCCCTCCTACCTGAAGCTCAAAGAAACATCCTTCCCCGGCTATCAGTTTCAGCGCGTCGATCATTGTCCGCTTCTGGGAAATGCAGCGCTGGTTGCATACCAGAATCAACTTTAACTGTATTGTCCGGCAGCTCCCTTCGGATGCAGGGCAACACAAAAAGCAAGCGGGGCTGTCATTGCCCCGCCCTTACATCATTCCTGTTCTTCCCTCGCCCATCCGTACGCATATTTCACGGCCTTTTTCCAGCCCTTGATGCGCTTCCGGCGCTCCTGTCCGGATATTTCCGGCTCGAAGGTGCAGTCGATATTCCAGTTTTTGAGCACATCTTCCTTAGATTTCCAATAGCCCACGGCAAGCCCCGCCAGGTAAGCCGCGCCCATTGCCGTCGTCTCAACACATTTCGGACGATTTACCGGCGCTCCCGTGATATCCGCCTGTGTCTGCATGAGGAAATTGTTAGCGCTCGCACCACCGTCCACCTTGAGCGATGTCAGTTCAATGCCGGAATCCGCTTTCATTGCCTCCAGTACATCCTGCACCTGATACGCCAGAGAATCGAGTGTCGCACGGATGATGTGATATTTGTTGACGCCGCGCGTAATTCCGACGATCGTGCCCCGCGCATACTGATCCCAGTAGGGCGCGCCAAGTCCGGTAAAAGCCGGAACCACATAACAGCCGTTGGTATCGTTGACCTTTGTTGCCATATACTCCGAATCCTCAGCGGAATCAATCAGACGCATCTCATCGCGCAGCCACTGGATTGCCGCGCCTGCCACAAAAATAGAGCCCTCCAAAGCATAATTTACCTTGCCGTCCAGTCCCCAGGCGATCGTCGTCACCAGACCGTTTTTCGAGAATACCGGCTTTTCTCCGGTATTCATCAGCAGAAAACAGCCTGTCCCATAAGTATTTTTGGCCTCTCCGGCGGAAAAGCAGGTCTGCCCGAAAAGTGCCGCCTGCTGGTCGCCCGCCGCCCCGGCGATCGGGATCGCCCCGCCGAGAAATACCGGATCTGCCATGCCGTACACCGCGCTGGACGGCATCGGCTTTGGCAGCATACACTTCGGAATATCCAGCTCCCTCAAAATATCGTCATCCCACTGCAGCGTGTTGATATTAAAAAGCATCGTACGGGCAGCGTTTGAGTAATCTGTCACATGCACGGCTCCCTTCGTGAGCTTCCAGATCAGCCATGTCTCCACCGTGCCGAACAGCAGCTCGCCGCTCTCTGCACGCTCCCTTGCACCCTCTACATTATCCAGAATCCATTTGATTTTCGTTGCGGAAAAATAAGCGTCAATAACCAGCCCTGTCTTCTGACGAAAGCTCTCCTCCAGACCTTTTTCTTTCAGAGAATCGCAGTATTCCGATGTCCGGCGACACTGCCAGACGATCGCGTGATACACCGGAACTCCGGTATTTTTATCCCACACGATCGCCGTCTCGCGCTGATTCGTGATACCGATTGCCGCGATGTCCTCTGCCTCCGCTCCGATTCTGCTCATCGCCTCCACTGCGACTCCGAGCTGGCTGGACCAGATCTCATCCGCATCATGCTCCACCCATCCGGGCTTCGGAAAATACTGTGTAAACTCGCGCTGCGCAGCGCTGCACATCTCGCCCTTTTCATTAAATAAAATACAGCGGTTGCTGGTAGTCCCCGCATCCAGCGCCATAATATACTTACCCATAAACCCCATCCTTTGTTTTTATATTTTAGCTCCACAATGCTGCGGATTTCTCCGCAGATTATAGAGTTACTGTACCATAAGAAAGTTATGCCTGCAAGCAAAATACCTGCATCCGGCAGCTCCCTTCGGATCCATGGCAACGGAAAAACACCGCACGGCAGATTCCCCTGCCGTGCGGCGCACGCAATATTCCCGGCACCTCTGCTACGGAATCAGATTTCTCTTCTCCCCGTGCAGAAATGCCTGGATATTCAAATATACCTCATCCATCAGACGGCTTCTCGCCTCGTGCGTTGCCCATGCAATATGCGGCGTTACGATCAGCTTTGTGCTGTCCTGTATCTCCAGAAGAGGATTTCCCGCTTTCATAGGCTCTGCCGAGATGACGTCCAGCCCGGCTCCGGCAATCAGGTTTTCATTCAATGCTGTGACAAGATCGCGCTCGTTTACGATCGGCCCTCTCGCCACATTAATCAGAATCGCTCCCGGCTTCATTTTTCGGAAACGTTCGATATTCATCATGTTTTCCGTCGCTGCGTTCAGCGGCGCGTGGATGGACACCACATCCGCCCGTGCAAGCAGCTCGTCCAGCGTGACGGACTCATAAATGCTGTCCGTATTTTTCCCGGACGTGGAATAATATATGATATTGCAGCCAAATGCCTGCGCAATCTGCGCCACCCGCTTTCCGATCGCGCCAAGCCCGATGATTCCCCAGGTCTTTCCCGCCAGCTCGGAAATTTTCCGATCCATGTGGCAGAAAATATCACATTTTACATACTCGCCGGATTTTACATATTTATCATAATAATCCAGCTGCTCCAACAGATACAGCGCCAGCGCAAAGGTATGCTGAGCAACGGAATCGGTCGAATACCCGCCCACGTTGGCTACCGCGATCCCTCTGCTGTCCGTATAAGCTTTGTCGATGATGTTGTATCCGGTTGCTGTGATAGCGATCATTTTAAGGTTTTCCGCGCCCTCCAGGGTTTCCCGGTTCATCGGAACCTTGTTGACGATAATGATATCCGCATCCCTTACCTTTTCCGGCGTGTCTTCTGCAGTTGACTGGTTGTACATCACCAGTTCTCCCAGATTTTCAAACTGCGAAAGATCAATATCCTCTCCAAGGGAGCTGCGCTCCAGCATAACGATTTTCATGTTCCTGTGCTCCTTACAGGCGTTTCAGAAGTTCTTCACGCTCTTTTTCGTATCCCGGCTTGCCAAGCAGCGCGAACATGTTCTTCTTGTAGCTCTCTACACCGGGCTGGTTGAACGGATTTACGCCGAGGATGTAGCCGCTGATGCCGCAGGCAAACTCAAAGAAATAGAATAATTCGCCAAGTGTGTATTCATCCTGCCGCGGGATGTTTACCATCAGATTCGGCACGTTGCCGTCTGTGTGCGCAAGGATCGTTCCGTTCATTGCGCTCTTGTTTACGAAATCTACGGTCTTGCCTGCCAGATAATTCAGACCGTCCAGGTCTACCGGCTCTTCGCCGATCTTGATCTCGCACTGAGATTCCTCCACATTCAGAACTGTCTCAAACATGATGCGCGCGCCATCCTGGATGAACTGTCCCATGGAGTGAAGGTCGGTCGTCAGATCGACGGAAGCAGGGAAGATGCCCTTCTGGTCTTTTCCTTCGCTCTCGCCGTAGAGCTGCTTCCACCACTCAGATACATAGTGCAGGCTCGGCTCGTAGTTTGCAAGGATTTCCACCGCTTTTCCTTTTCTGAGCAGGATGTTGCGTACCGCCGCATATTTCAGCGCGTCATTGTCGGCAAAATCAGCCTCCAGCGCACGCTTTCTTCCTGCAGCCGCACCCTCCATCAATTTATCAATATCCGCTCCGCTCACCGCGATCGGAAGCAGACCAACTGCAGTAAGAACAGAGAACCGTCCTCCTACGTCGTCCGGAACCACAAAGCTCTCGTATCCCTCTTCTGTTGCAAGTCCTTTTAACGCTCCTCTGGCTTTATCGGTCGTTGCATAGATACGCTTTGCAGCCTCTGCCTTGCCATATTTCTTTTCCAGCATTTCCTTGAATACGCGGAAAGCAATCGCCGGCTCCGTGGTGGTTCCTGATTTTGAAATAATGTTTACAGAAAAATCTCTGTCTCCGATCACGTCAATCAGATGCTTCAGATACGTGCTGCTGATGCTGTTGCCCGCGAAATAAATTTCCGGTGTCTTGCGGATTTCCTTCGAAACCGTGTTGTAGAAGCTGTGACGCAAAAATTCGATCGCCGCTCTCGCACCCAGATAAGAACCGCCGATACCGATAACGACCAGCACCTCGCTGTCGTCCTTAATTTTCTCGGCTGCCGCTTTAATTCTGGCAAATTCCTCTTTGTCATAGTCTACCGGAAGGTCGATCCATCCCAGGAAATCGTTGCCCGCGCCGGACTTAGACACCAGTGTCTCCTTCGCAAGCGCAACTGTTTTTTCCATACATGTCATCTCAGCATCGCTGATAAACTTCCCTGCCTTCGAATAATCGAACGTTACTCTGTTTCCCATCATTTTTCGCTCCTTTTCCTCATTTGGGCTTTGCCCTAAGATAAATTCATTTTATCAGACTGCACAGAAAATGTAAAGTGCATACCCATAAAGCCGTGCGCTGCTTTTTCAAACAGACGGCGCAAGTTTACTTGCATGCCGGCTGCTTTGAAAACAGAAGCATAGGGCGCATGCCCGCAACGAGGATTTGCCTGCAAATCCGAGTCTGCACGGCTTTTTGATCCCGGACCGCTCCTCTTCCAGCAGACGGCGCAAGTTTACTTGCATGCCGGCTGCTTTGAAAACAGAAGCATAGGGC
>CABRSG010000009.1 GCA_902473545.1 uncultured Lachnospiraceae bacterium
TGCGTCCCCGTCAGATACGGAATACCGAGGTTAATAAATATCGCAAACTCGATCACAGCCACCAGCAGAACCGGCAGAAACAGCGACCGGAATACCACGCAGATAATCACGAACACCGCCAGTATGGATACAGCGCTGACAACCTTGAAATCCTGATCGGTAATGGTAATCAGATCCTTCGTGCAGGGCGCCTCCCCGACCAGCATCCCGTTCGGATCGTATTTTTTCAGGATCGTGTTCAGCTCCTCGATCTGCGCGTTCACCTCATCCGTGGCAACCTTATATTCGTTGTTTACAAGCATCAGCTCATAATTTTCATTCTCCAGGATTTCCTTAATGGAATCCGGGATCATGTTTTCCGGAATACGGCTGCCGACCAGCGTCTCCAGACCGAGCACGCCCTTCACGCCGTCCACCTGCACCATCTCCCCCATCATCTCATGCACCTGCTTCGACGGCAGGCTGCTGTCAATGAGAAGCATGTGCAGCGCGCCCATATCAAATTTCTCCTGCAGCTTATTATTCGCCTGGATGCTCGGAAGCTCCTCCGGCAGCGTGGCGTCCAGATTGTAATATACCGGCGTGTGGTTCTGACAGTATGCCGCCGGAAGGATCAGCACTGCGAGCAGCACTGCAAAAATGCGGTAATGCCGGATGATAAAATCCGAGAGCTTCGGCAGCTCGGGCAGAAGCGCGCGGTGCCTTGTTTTCTCCAGCACTTTGTCAAAAATCATGATCATGGACGGAAGCACCGTGACGCAGCAGAGTACGCCGATCACAACTCCCTTCGCCATGACGATTCCCAGGTCAAGACCGAGCGTAAAGCTCATAAAGCACAGTGCGATAAAACCTGCCACCGTCGTCAGCGAGCTGCCCGCCACCGACTTGAAGGTTTTTTCGACTGCGTGCGCCATCGCCTCTTTGCGGTCCTCAAACACGCCAAGCAGCTCCTGGTAGCTGTGCCAGAGGAAGATGGAATAATCCATCGTCACACCGAGCTGCAGCACCGCCGTCAGCGCTTTGGTGATATAGGAGATCTCTCCCAGGAAGATGTTGGTGCCAAGGTTGTATACGATCGCCATGCCGATTCCAAGCAGGAAAACCACCGGAATAAAAAAGGAATCCATCGTTACCGCCAGCACGAGCGCCGAGAGCAGCACAGCAATGACAACATAAATCACAACCTCACTGTCCGACAAATCCTTGGTGTCCGTGACAATCGCCGACATTCCGCTTAAAAAGCATTGCTTTCCGGCAATGCTGCGGATCTCGCGGATCGCCTCCATGGTCTCGTCCGCCGAGGTCGTCGTATCAAAAATAAGAAACATCTGGGTGGTGTCGTCTTTGTTAAAAATCTCCAGTACCTTATCGGGCAGCATTTCCATCGGAATGCTCAGATCGAGGATACTGTCATACCAGACCACCTTCTCTACATGGTCTACCTGCTCCAGCTTCTTTTTCAGCTCTGCGACGTCCTTATTTTCCATGCCCTCGCACAGAAACATGGAGTATGCGCCCGTCCCGAACTGCTCCGCCAGAATATCCTGTCCCTGCATGGTTTCGATACTGTCCGGCAGATAATAAAGGATATCGTAATTAATCCTGGTATTGATATAACCGATCGCCGAAGGTATCAAAAGCAGCAGGCTGAGAATGAAAATCGGAACGCGGTACTTCACGATCTTCTCACCAATCTTCAACATACTATCTACTTCCTCCCCTCTTTGCTGTGAAAATCCGGTCGCCAGGCAAGAGCTCGCCGTGGGACTGTTCCCACATGATCGCGGACTTTCTGTTCGCTAATATGCCAGACGCCCGGTGATTTTTCCATGGGCAGAAAAAAATCCATGCACAGTTTTTGTGCATGGACCTTACTTTGTCTAAAAAATTATGTTTCTTCCTGCGCCGCCCGCTCAAGCATCCGGACGATGCTGTCCTCCTGCAGATACCCGATGCGCCTGATGAATTCCTCCGGCTCCAGCTTCATGCCGTCGTCAAGCCATTCCAGCACGATGCCGACCAGCGCGCATTTATAGAAACCCGCAATCATCACGATATCGTCCTCCGGTACCTTCATGCCCTCCGCATGCGCCCGCACGTAGGACAACATGATCTCTCCTGCTACCTGGTACAAAAAGCTCTCCAGTTGGCGGCGGTCGATGGAATTATAGATATGGTAGATCTCCTTCCGGTTTTCCAGTGCGTACAGCGTGCAGCGCAGAAAGCTTTCCTGCCAGTCATTTTTGGCGATTCCCTCTGCGAGAACTTCTGCTGCCCGCTTTTCAAATACCTTGTGCAGCAAATCAAAAATATCCTCATAATGATAGTAGAAGGTGTTGCGGTTGATCCCGCAGTCCTCCACGATATCTTTCACTGTAATTTTGTCAAACGGTACCTCCTTCAGAAGTCTGACAAACGATTTTTCAATCGCTCTCTCCGTGAGCTGTGACATCCTTACCTCCCATTTTGCATTCTCTTTTACCGCCATTTTATCACAGCCCGCATCGCTCCGCCAAGTATTTTTTGCGGGTTTTCCAGCATCGGGCACGGACGCAGACAGGTTTCGTTAAAGGGCTGCCCTTCGTGATACGCCAGCCTAACGAACAGCTTTGTTTGATGCATCCATGCGGAGTCTGTCGTTAAAGTCTTTTTACAATTTTGCTGCGAAATCCGCCAGCGCCTCAGAAATTTTAATCTGCTGCGGACAAACTGCCTCGCAGCTTCTGCATCCAAGGCACGCATCCGGCTGCTTTTCCTTCGGAACCGCCATCAGCGCCATCGGCGCAAGAAATCCGCCGCCCGTGAAAGAATGCTCATTGTAAAGCTTCAGCAGCATTGGGATATCCAGCCCCTGCGGACAATGCGAGGTGCAGTAATGACATGCTGTACACGGCACGCCGCCTGTCATCTGCCCGGCAATCTCCAGAAGCGTTTTCATTTCCTTCTCTTTAAGCGGCTTGTCAGCGCCAAAGGTCCGGATATTATCCTTCAGCTGCTCCGCGTTTGACATTCCGGAAAGTACCATTGTCACCTCCGGCAGTGTCTGCAGGAAGCGGAACGCCCACGCCGGGATACCCCCCTCCGGGCGGAGGGCACGCAGCTTTGCTTCGTTTTCATCCGAAAGCTTTGCCAGCTTTCCGCCGCGAAGCGGCTCCATCACCCACACGGGCAGATGATATTCCTTCAGAAGCTCTACCTTTTCTTTCGCGTTCTGGAATGACCAGTCGATATAGTTTAGCTGAATCTGACAAAATTCCATGTGCTCTCCATAAGCTTCCAGAAAACGCTTCATCACATCGCAGGAGCCGTGCGCGGAAAAGCCCAGGTGCTTAATGCGCCCGTTTTCCTTCTGTTTCATCAGATATTCAAAAATGCCGTATTTCGGATCAAGGTAAGCGTCGATATTCATCTCGCACACGTTATGGAAGAGATAGAAATCAAAATACTCCACACCGCATTTTTCAAGCTGCTTTTCAAAAATCTCTTCTACCTTATCCATGTTTGACAGGTCGTAGCCCGGAAACTTTGTGGCAAGGTAAAAGCTCTCGCGCGGATACCTGTCAAGCGCTCTTCCCATAACCAGCTCGGAATTTCCGTTGTGGTATCCCCACGCGGTGTCGTAATAATTGACGCCATGCTCCATAGCATACGCTACCATCTCATTTACCGCCGCCTCATCGATCACACTGTCGTTACCATCGACCACCGGAAGACGCATCGCTCCCATGCCAAGCGCTGATAATTTTAAATCCTGAAACTCTCTGTAAATCACCACAAATCCTCCTCTTTTTATTTGCCGCCGGACATCCTCCTGTCCGTTCCACACGCCGCTGCTTCTGCACCGGCCTGTATAACCGGCATTTCCGCAGTCCTCTTCAGATATTGTCCGCCAGTGTTTAGTCCCACCGCAGCACACCGGTTTTCACAGCTTCCTCGTATCGGGAGATCTTGTAGTCCAGGCGCTCCATCGCCGCCTCTACCGACTGTAGCTGCTCTGCAAGCTGTGTGCGCTGTTCCTTTAAAAGCTGACAGCGATCCGCCAAAGTTTTATCTCCCTGCTGCGCCAACCGCACATACTCCGCGATCGCCTCTACCTGCATCCCTGCGCTGCGCATACATTTGGCAAGCTCCACCCAACTGCAGTCCTCATCTGTATAGTCCCGCAGCCCGCCTGAAGTGCGGTGAACCGGCGGGATCATACCCGCCTTTTCATAATAGCGCAGTGTATCCTGCGAAAGCCCGTATTTCCGGCTTACCTCTGAAATCGTCATGTGTCCACCTGCTTTCCACAGGCAGCAGCTTTGCTTTCTGCCTGTTTATATTGAGTTTTCTGCAGTATAACATCTGGAGTTTGCTCCAAGTCAAGAGGTTTTGTGATTTTACTCTCTTTTTCAACCGGACTGATACTGCCTTTTTACAGGCAAGCCCCCGGAAATTACCAACGCAGCAGCAGCAAAAACAGGGAGGGAAATCCATTTTTCGGATCTCTCTCCCTGCACAATGATCTTCTGTATGCCAGTTGTATCAGATAATCTTTCCTTTACTCCGCTTTCTCAAAGATGTAAGCGTACTCCCACTCTGCGTCAGCATCCTTCTCGATGTGATCCTCAGAGTAGCCAACGATGAGCTGTCCGTCTGCGTTCAGACCGATTACATCGAAAAGCTCCATGTCGTCGATTTCAACGCCTGTGATTACGTCGAAGAAAACTCCCTCGTCGTCGTCACGGATTTTGAATTTATCTGCACCACTGAAGTTGCACTCTCCTTCGCCGACAACATCTACGGTTGTCCAGTTCTCCCAGCTTCCGGAGCACTTGTAATCGTCTACGTCGATGTCGTCATGAGAGAAGGACATGGTTCCCTTGAGGTTGATCGCGTCTGCATGAATGTAAGCAGCCTCGTCTACCAGCTTGTTTGCATCAATACTCAGCTCAAGCTCCAGTGTGCAGGCATCCTCAGCCACATCGATCACACCGTCGTCTGCGGTGTACGCATTTACCAGCGTCCAGGTACCCTCGTAATCCTCCGGAGCAGCTTCATAATTCAGCTCCATATTTACGTCTGCTGCGGATACGGTTGCCGGAACCATCATCATTGCCATCAGTGCTACAACAAATCTCTTTTTCATGATAAATCATTCTCCTTTCTCAGAAGGGAAAGCTCCCTGCGGGAAATCCCTTAACTCACGTTTTTTTACGTATTTATTATACATTTTTTTCGGATTTATTTCAATCCTTTCCGCCAAAATCTTTCAGCGGCAGTGCCGCCCCTGCCCGTCGTAAATACCCAGGAAGTGCCCGTAAAATGCGGGCACTTCCATTTTTCCCAGCGCGGACGGTTTATCCCGTCGCAGACTATCTCGTTTTTGTCGTCAGTTGCACTGACGCATCTAGGATGGGTTTCTTACGGAACAAAGCCTGCGCACCACTTTTTCGTTTTATTCTGCTGCGTCGTAGCTCAGACCATACCATGCGCTGTACAGGTTGCCGTCTGCATCCTGATAAGCAAAGCTGCCGGACGGAGACTGTGCAAGCACATCCTCAGCAATATACTGATCCTTGTCATAGCCCGGAACATCGTTCGGGGATACGCAGATTTCGTAGGTTTCTCCGTTTTCTGCGGTCGCTTCGTTTACTGCGATAACTTCGTTGCAGGAAACCATCGTTACCGGAAGCTTACCGGTCGGGTTATAAGCACCTGTCAGAACATCCATGCGTGCGGAAACCGGAGTCTTGAAGGAACCGATCAGCGCGTCGCAATGCGGCTCAAGGTTTGTAAGGATCCACTGGCTGCTGATGTCGATGGATGCAACAACGATACCGCCGTTTGCATGTACCGCCTCCGCGATGCCCGGAATCTCATCCACATCCATCAGAGTGGTTGCTTCCACGGTCTCGCCGGTCTTGCTCTCATCTGTCGGATGATTTACTTCGTCAACCTCCAGCTCGTCCACAAGGTCGATAACGTTCATGAATGTGTTGCTGTTGGAAACGCCGCCCGGAACAACATCCAGGAATGCGATATCCGCTTCCTCTGCACTGCCTGCGATCGTGTAACCAGCCTCTTCAAATGCTGCCGTCCAGCTTTCCAGAGCTGCTTCATCCTCGCCTGCGTTGGTGAAGGATGCAACGTAAACGCTCTTGGAGGTGTCTGCAAGCGGAAGTACATTCTCATGGTTCTTCATCAGAACAACGGATTTCTGGCTCAGCTCTGTGCTGATCGCAGCGATATCCTCTGCCAGACTATCCATCGTTGCCTTGCTCTCTTCTACATCCTTGTACGGATTCTCAAACTGTCCCATTTCAAAAACAGTTGCCAGCGTATTGCCGTTTGCACGGTCGAGTGCTTCAGCCTCAATCAGTCCCTGATCATATGCCTCATAGAAAGACTCCCAGTTGATACCGGTGAAGTAGTCGCCGATCACATCAGAGCCGGCATTGATAACTGCCGCGATACGCTCCGGAACAGTCAGATCTTCTGCACCAAACTCCATACCCATCTCAACGATACCGGAGTCAGTATTAATAAAGCCGTTAAATCCCATGGTATCCTTCAGCAGTGTGCCGAGAATGGTGGTGTTGTACGCGTTCGCAATCTGCTCCGGATCAAGCTCTACGCCCTGGTAGCTCTGTGCCACACTGCCGTAGGTACCTTCATCGGCCGGACGGCTGTAACCCGGCATGATACCGGCTACGCCTGCGTCAACTGCAGCCTGGAAACCAACGAGCTGATATTTCTCCAGAGAACCCTCTGTGGAATAAACACGCCACTGACCAATTCTATTGTGGGATTCATATCCGTTGTAAGCAGCACCATCACCAGGGAAGTGCTTCATGATCAGAGCAACGTCTCCATCCTGAGCGCCATCTGTGCCGTTCTGATAGCCGCTTACCAATGCGGAGGCAATGCCAGCCATAACTTCCGGAACCTCTGTGTAAGTACCATTGTTACGGTTCCAGCGCGGGTCTGTGATCAGATCGATCTGCGGACCGTACATACGGCTGATGCCCTTCGCATCCCATACCTGACGGTCAATATCCGCCCAGCGCTCGATCAGGCTGTAGTCTCCGCCTGCTGCAACATCGCCCATAACAGCGGCTGCATAGCCCTGGGTACCCGGTGCATCATAAATGCCCTGCGGGTTGGAAATAATGGTAAACGGCACGGTCGGCTCGCTCTTGGCAACTGCCGCATACTCCGCCGTCATGTTTACTGCGTTCGTCCAGAGTGCACCCGTTTCTGCATCCGTTGTTGCACGGAGCACACCAGAACGGCTCTCATATGTCAGCATCTCACCGGTGCTGTTCGGACGTTCCGCTGTAGCCGCTGCTGCTGCACCACCGGCAATCTTCGAAGCAGCATCGCCCTCTGCCTCTTCTTCTGCCACCAGTTCCATATGCAGTGCGTCCGGTGTTACTGTCATAAGCTGACTCAAAATAACATTTCCATCCTCATCATACACTTCCTCAGCAGATTTTGCTGTCGGGCTGCACATAAGCTGATTTACCAGCAGTCCCACGCGCTGCTCTCTGTTCAGCTTTGTGAGCAGATCCGCTACACGCTCGTCTGTGGAAAGACGCCAGTCCTCAAATGCATCCAGCTCCTGGTCGTTGTCGCTGTCTTTGAAATAGAGACCGTCCTGCTGGATCACGCCAACCAGGGTAACGCCGATGGTCGGTCCGTCCGCGTTCTCATAGAACACCGGAGCAAGATACTCCGTCGGTCCCTGCAGCTCTGCGTCGATGCTGTACGGCGCTGCAATGTACTCTGCTCCGCTCTCTTCCGCAAATGCAGTTGCCGTCAGAGACGCTGCCATCGCTGTCGCCGTCATCACGCTGACAGCTTTTTTCATAGTTTTCTTCATACAATTATCCTCCTTTTTGATATGAAGTTTTGTAAAATTAAACCAATAAGCACGGTCATTGGTTCATTTTCCCTAGCATATCACACTTTTGCACAAAAAAGAAGTGCCCGCAAAATACGAGCACTCCCATTTTCCCGACGCAAATGCTATTTCAGGCCGCAAATAGCACTATTTTTATCGCGAATTAGATTCATTTTTGTGTAATATGTCTTTTTCAGCGCAGACTCCCACTCTGTCATTTTAGTCAGTTTTTACTCTGCTACATCGTAGCTCAAACCAAAATTCAGAGCATATACGTTGCCGTCCGCATCCTGGTAAGCATAACTGCCGGACGGGGACTGTGCAAGCACGTCCTCTGCGATGTACTGATCCTTATCGTAACCCGGAACATCGTTCGGGGATACGCAAACCGGATAGGTCGTGCCATCAATGTCCGTATCATTTACTGCGATCACCGCATCACAGGATACCATCGTTACCGGAAGTTTACCGGTCGGATTATAAGCGCCTGTCAGGACGTCCATACGTCCCTCCACGGATGTGGAGAAGGAACCGAGCAGAGCGTCACAGTACGGCTCAAGGTTCGTGAGAATCCACGGATTGGAGATATTGATGGAAGCTACCACAATACCGCCGTTTGCGTGTACCGCCTCTGCGATATCTGCAATATCCTTAACGTCAGACAATGTCGTAACGTCAACGGTCTCTCCGGTCTTGCTCTGATCCTCTGTGCTTACCTGGTCTACTTCCAGCCCATCTACCAGATCAAGAACTGCCATGTATTCCGCTGACATAGAGATGCCGCCCGGAACTACATCAAAGAATGCGATGTCCGCTTCTTCCTCGCTTTCAACAAGCGTGTAACCGGCGCCTTCAAAGGCAGCCTTCCAGTTTTCCAGAGCCGTCTCATCCTCGCCGTTTGCCGTGAAGGATGCAACATAAACCTTCTTAGAGGTGTCGGAAAGCGGCAGTGCGCTCTCATGGTTCTTCATCAGAACAACCGACTTCTGGTTCATCTCCGTCTTCATTGCAGCAACTGCTTCAGCCTTTTCTTCTCCGAGTGCCTTGCTCTCTGCCGCATCGCGGTACGGATTCTCGAACATGCCCATATCAAAGCAGGTGAGCATACGGTTCGTAGTAGCGCGGGTAAATGCCTCTTCTGTTACCAGACCGGAGGTGACTGCCTCAGAAACAGCCGTCAGGTCCATCGTTGCGCTGAAGCCGTCACCGACAACATCGCAGCCCGCATTGATGACCGCCGCATAGCGCTCTGCCTCTGTCATATCCTCAGCGCCCCAGAACTGGTTCGTGATGATGTTGGAGTCAGAGTTGATAAAGCCGCCAAAGCCCATGGTATCCTTCAGCAATGTCTGAAGAATGGTGGTGTTGTAAGCACTTCCGATTTCTTCCGGAGTAAGCTCCACTCCCTTGTAGCTCTGCGCTGCACTGCGTCCGTCAGTTGCCGGACGGCTGTAGCTCGGCATGATGCCTGCCACACCTGCGTCAACTGCAGCCTGGAAACCAACGAGCTGATATTTCTCCAGGGAACCCTCAGTGGAATAAATACGCCACTGTCCCATGCCATAGTGTGACTCAAATCCGTTTTCCGCAGCGCCGTCGCCCGGGAAGTGCTTCATGATAAGAGCAACATCGCCGTCCTGCGCACCGTCTGTGCCGTGCTGATAACCAACGACCAGGGCATTTGCGATACCGGACATTACTTCCGGATCCTCTGTGTAGGTTGTTTCGTTGCGGCTCCAGCGCGGGTCTGTGATCAGGTCGATCTGCGGACCGTACATCTGACGGATACCCTTTGCATCCCAGATCGCTGCATCCAGCTCTGCGTATGCCTGAATCAGATCATAGTTGCCATCGCCGATCGCTGCCGCTGCCATACCCTGTGTTGCCGGGTAACCGGTCGTCATCGGGTTAGAGATGAGGATAAACGGAATGTTTGTCTCACCTTTGGACACTGCTACAAACTCTGCCAGCATGTTCAGCGCATTGTTGAACAGTGCGCCGGTCTCTGTATCGGTATCCTTACGGATAACGCCGGAACGCACGCCCGCTACCGTCACATTCGAATAATCGAAGCCTGCTGCCAGCGCCGCCATCGGATTTGCTTCGCCCTCTGCTTCCGTTTCTTCTTCCTCTTCTACCGGCAGCATTACAAGCTGACCGAGTATGACATTTCCGTTTTCATCATATACTTCCTCCGCCGTTGTCGCCGCAGGACTGGTTACCAGTGCATTCTTCAGCAGACTAATGCGCTGCTCCTGTGTCATCTTGCCGACAAGGTCTGCCGCACGCTCCTCGGAGCTGAGACGCCAGTCCTCAAATGCATCGAGTTCCTGATCGTTGTCGCTGTCCTTGAAGTACAGACCGTCCTGCTGGATCACGCCAACAAGCGTCACGCCGATGGTCGGGCCGTCTGCATTCTCGTAGAATACCGGTGCCAGGTACTCAGCCGGGCATTCGACGCCCTCCTCCACCGTGTAAGGCGCAGCAATGTACTCTGATACACTCTCTTCCGCGAAAGCCGTCGCCGTCAGAGATGCTGCCATCGCTGTTGCGGTCATCACGCTGACAGCTTTTTTCATGATTCTCTTCATACACATATCCTCCTTTTACCAATGGACACACGATTGGTTTATTTCTAATAAGCATAGCATACTTTTGCACAAAAAAGAAGAGTGTCCGCTTTCCGGCACTCTCCTGTTTTTCGACGCAAACTGATTTTATTTTCGCAAATTCACGGTTTTCATCCGCAAATATTTTTTATTTTTGTGTATTATGCAATATTCGGCGCAGACGCCTGCCCCGGTCTTTTTCATTTCCTGTTTTCCACCTTACTCCTTCGGCTCGATCCGCATGGATACCGTCAATCGAAAGATATTTCCTTCCGCTTCCACGGAAGCGTTTCCACCGTGCTGCTGCGCGATCGCAATGATCGAGCGCAGCCCGAAGCCGTGGTGATGTTCCTCCGCCTTGGTGGTGATCGGAAGACCGTTCTCAAATTTCAGTTCATGCTCGAAATAATTTTCCACCACCAGAATCACCATATCGTCGCGCCTTGCCGCCCGCAGGGAGATAAATTTCTTCTCCGGGTGCACAACATTTTCCATCCCCTCCAGCGCATTATCCATTGCGTTTCCGAAGAGTGCATATATTTCCATATCTGTCAGGCAGTAAAACAGCTTACCATCCACAATATAAGTAAAACGCACACCATTCATAGAGCAGATGATATTTTTCTCTGTGAGCACCACATCCAGGCTCTTGTTGCCGGAGTCCACCACCGTGTTGAATTCGTCGATGGAATCCCGCAGACTGTCCAGGTACTTCTGGAACTGCCGCTGCCCCTCCGTAGAGCGCAGCAAATTGATGTAATGCTTGAGATCGTGGCACTTAATCTGCAGTGATAAAATACCCTCGCGGCTGATCTCATAGTAACGCTGCTTACTGCTGATAAAATTCTGCATACTGGCGTTCTCGTGATGCAGAAGCGACAGATACGCCGTCATCATCAGCAAAATAAAGTTTACGATGCTATACAGAAGCGCCGTGAGGAAAAACAGCGTCCCGGAATCTGTCAGCTTTTTCGGAAACAGAAGCTGATACATAAACTCCAGCAGCATCTGGCTGAAAAGAATGACAACAAATATCCACCCGATCGCTTTCAGAGGGAAGGATACCTCACGATGTACGAAATATTGATATACCTTCAGGCAGCACACCTCAATAAGCACATACAGCGTATAGGACATGATCGACTGGAAGGGGCTTCCGCCCGTCCAGGTGGCGTCCGGGCTGACCGGGACTGCCGAGATCAGCTTTACCGCATCCCACGATATCCGATAGATTGTGAGCGCCATGATACTATTAAAAATTGCCGCATCACTGGAAATATGATAGCAGAACCGGGCGCAGAGAATAAACAGGAGGCTCAGCGCCATGATGTAAAAGCTGTATCCGACCGCGATCACCGCCTCATTCGACAGGACAACCTCCAGTGTGTAGCGCATACACCAGCTCGCCGCACATAGCAAAAAAAAGCTCAAGAGGATACGCGCCACAAAAGAACGCTGCTTCTCCCCCTTGTTCCATGCCACCAAATGTATGAAAAAGATGACTCCGGAGGATATGCGCCAGTCAATCTCCCGAATCCACCATACCGGCGTCATCATACGCTTTTCCCCAGGAAGTTAATGAAGCGCTGCTCTATCTCCTTCTGATGCGACTTTGAAATCTGCACGCGCTCGTTGTTTACTTCCACAAAATCACTTCCTACCCGCTTAATGTGGCGCATATTCACCAGATAGGAACGGTTGCACTGGATAAAATTGCGGTCGTCCAGCTTTTTGCGCACTTCGCCCAGCCTGCCGCGCACCTTGTAATCGCCCTGCTCGGTGTGGTAGATGAGGTCGTGGTCGTACACCTCCACGAAATAGATGCTGTTCGAGGGAATGCTCACGATGCCGTCCGAGGTTTTTAAGGCAAGCGTAACATTGATGCTGTCGCTGATGCGCTTGATCGCCTTCTCCAGCACGCGGTCGATGGAAAACTGGTCGATTGGCTTGATGATAAAGTCCATCGCGTCCACCTCGTAGCCGCGTATGGCAAACTGCGCCATATGCGTCACAAAAATAAGCTGCGCCTCCTTATTGACAATACGCAGGAATCTCGCCGCATCCAGCCCGTCCATTTCACCCAGGCGGATGTCCAGAAATACGATATTATAAAGCTCCCGGCTGCGGATAAACTCCACGCCGTCATAATACCGATGGATCACGTGCTCCTCGCCCTTTGCATTAAAATAATGTTCCACACAGTCAACCAGTTCCTGCATTTCTTTCGTGTCATCGTCCACGACTGCAATCAGAAGCATCGCTCTTCCTCCCCCATTAATATCATAAAAACGACCGCCGAAGCATATATCCGTCAGGATATCGCATTCAGCGGTCATTCCGCTACTTCTATCCCTTATTATAATATAGAAGTGTCAATTTTACAAATGAGAAATCATACAAAATTGTACAAAATTATTGTTAAAAACTACTATTCGCGGCAGCTTTCCGTTAAGATTTAAATTCCGCCGGAACCTGATCGATGGTCTGATACATTTTCATTGCCTGCTCCATCGTCTTACCATCTGCGATCGCCGCTTTTCTTGCCGCATTCACCGCCTGGATTTCCTTCATCTTCGGGCCGGTCAGCGTGTAGCCCTTCATCGCGATCAGCGTCGCAATCCATGCCAGCATCGGGATGATGCAGAACAGCACGATCACCACCCAGTTCATGCCGGGCGCATACGGCGTCTCCGCCGCCGGAAGGTCGGAAAGGCCGATAAACGATACCGCGATCGCAACAACCGTGGTAGCAAGCGAGGAAACCAGCTTATCTACCAGGCTAAACAGCGTACCCATAATGCCCGGAATATATTTGCCGGAACGGTACGTCTCGTAGTCCGAGCAGTCCGCAACCATCGGAATCGGCATATCTGCGGTAGAATAGCCGATGCCAAAGAATACGATAAACAGAATCGTGTACAGATTAATGGAAAGCCCATTCTCTCCCATAAGGGAAAGGTTGAATGCCGGGCTGCCCTGCTTCCAGAAGAACAGCAGCACAAGCACGCCTATGTACATAATCAGCGCCAGACGCACATATTTCTCCAGGGATGCCTTCTGCCCCTCCTTCTGAGAAGTGCGGATCGTCAGCAGGAAGAACGGCGCCGAGCACGCATAGCCGAGCACCATCATCGGCAGATACAATCCGTCGTAGTTACCCATCATACAGCCGTACAACATACACAATACCGACACGTTTGTCGCGATAGCGAGCGCCAGCTTACAGCCTGCACCGGCAACCATCAAACGCTGCATCGGCTTATTACCCTTAATAATTTCGAGATACTCGGAAACCTTTACCTTCTCGGCGTTTGCTCCGCCGATGCCGTAATATTTCGGCTGGTCCTTCTCCCAGATACCGATCACTGCCAGGATCGTCAGCACGATCGAGATCACGATGCCGAGCGGCGCCAGCACGCGGTAAAACTCTGCCGTGTTGTAATCGCCCACGTTGGAACGGATAATCGGCGCAAGGAACTGCATTGCGCCCATACCGATAAGGCTTCCAACCGTGTTGAACAGCGTAAACATCGGGCGCTGCTTCGGATCATTTGTCAGAACCGTCTGCCCGGAACGGGTGCAGGAAGTCTGGAAGGTATAACCGATTACCCAGATAAAATACAGCAGCACAAACAGCACATAGCGCAGCCACATCATAGATTCCGGGATCAGCGGGGTAAACAGGTACAGCACCAGCACACTCGCCGCCATGACAAGGTTGCCGATGATCATAAACGGACGGAATTTGCCAAATTTGCCGCTGGTGCGGTCAATCAGCGCGCCGATGATCGGATCGGTGACCGCATCGCACAGACGCATCGCCGTCACCATGATAGTCGCAAACGCCATCAACAGACCGAGCACGCCGTTGCCGAACATCGCGATGTAGGAAAGCACTAACACAAAGTATACATTCGTCGCACCGTTGTTCAGCGGGAAAAGCACAAGCTGATACGCTTTCGCGCGGTTCATGCCGTCCTGCCCGGCCGTCTTTGCAGAATTATTACTCATTTCCACAGACTCCTTTCTTTTTCTACAGCAGGATAAGCGCCTTATACCCAGTTGCTCTTCTGCCTGTTCTTATCCTTTTTCAGTTTATAGGACGGATTCGGGCTGCTCACCTTTCTGAGCACCGCCGTGTCGCGCAGCTTGCCCGCGCGCACCTCCAGCTTGTTCACATCGGAAAGCGGAACCGTAAAGGTAACTACCTTATCCACATCCGCCTCGCCCATCACCTTGCCGTTGTTGTACAGCTTCACATGCGGCTGGTTCGTGTAGATCTTCCCCTTCGTCTCCGTACCCGTGCGGTCAGCCATGCGCCTCCCGGCGATATGCACGAACGGCTCATCGCTCCAGAACGCCTTATACAAATAGAAGCTATCCTTCTTCGTCTTGCGGTCGAAGGTCACAAGCCCCTTGTGGTTCATGCCCGGCTCGCCGCCCTGGTCTCTCGCGTCGGCTGCGAAGTCAAACATGTTCCACACGTAATTCGCCCACATATACGGATGCCGCTCAAAGCAGCGCAGCATAAATTCGTGATACTTCGCCTGATATTCCTCCGTGTGGTCGCCGCGGCGCGGATGCTCCGAGTGAAGATTCGGCATACCCTCGCAGCCGTACTCTGAGAAGCATAGGGAGCGCTTCGGGTACACCAGATGGAAGAAATTGATCCAGAGGTCGTTTAAAAACAGCCCCGGCACATACCAGCCAAGGTATAGATTCCAGCCCACAATATCCGTGATATGCGCCACCTTGTTGAACGGTCCGCACATCGCGTAGCAGGCAAGCGTCGTCAGACGCGTAGAATCCATCTCATGACAGAGATCGTTCAGCACATGATGGTTGTCCAGCATGTCCTTCTTGTCCTTCGTTGAGATCGTAATCTCATTCGACACACCCCAGCACACGATACAAGCATGGTGATAATTCTGCGTGATCAGCTCCTTCATCTGCGAGATCGTGTTCTCGCGTCCCTTCGGCAGATGCTCGGAAATATAGGGAATCTCCGCCCACACCACAAAGCCCATCTCATCGCAGCGGTCGTAGAAATACTGGCTGTGCTGATAATGCGCAAGGCGGATGGAGGTGGCACCCATCTCGCGAATCAGCTCCAGATCCTCGTCGTGCTCGCTTTTCGTCAGCGCGTTTCCAAGCGCCTTTCTGTCCTGGTGGCGTGATACGCCGCGCAGCGGATAGCAGCGGCCGTTTAAGAAAAAGCCTTTGTCCTTATCCACATGGAATGCGCGCACGCCGAAACGCAGGCGCACCTCATCGAGCACGATGCCGTCTTCCTTCAGCTCGACCACCGCCGTGTACAGGTACGGGTCCTTCACGCCGTCCCAGCGGTGCGGCTTCTTCATCACGATCACCGCATTGCTTCCCGCGCCAGCCGCAGCCGGTTTGCCGGCAGCGTCCAGAATGGTGATTACCGTCTCCGCCTCCGGCGCGTTGTTCCAGCTCTCCACGGTTATCTTTGCGTCCTCTCCGTCCACAACCGGCGTGATTTTCACGCCCGGTCCGCCAAAGTGATCCATGTCAAAATGCTTTTTATGAACCACAATGGTCTTTACATCGCGGTAAATGCCGCCGTAAAAGGTAAAGTCCGCCTTCTGCGGGTACACGTGGTCATTCACACTGTTGTCCACCGCAACCTGCAGATCGTTTTCCGTCTGCAGAAGGTCCGTCACCTCCACGCGGAAGGTGGAATAGCCGCCGTCGTGGTGACAGCAGGCGCGTCCGTTTAAGGTGACATCCGCCGTTGCGTTCACGCCGTCAAATTCCAGATACACGCGCTCCGTCTCCGGATCGAAGGAAGGTGCCGTGAAGGTGGTGGTGTAGGTGCAGGTACCGCGGTAATAATCGTTGCCGCCGTCCTGTCCGTCGATATTATTCCAGGTATGGGGAAGGCGGACGGTTGTAATTTTTTTATCGGGACCGGCAAACTGCCATTCCCGGTTCAGCAGACTCTCACGTCTTCTCATATTCTCTTTCCTTTCTTTTCAAGGTCCGGGCAGCTTCTGCCCGGACCTGTGCCGGATTACGCCTTCTTTTTCTTTTTGAAGCTAAAGCCTGCAATATCAAGGATCAGCCAGAGTGCACTGAGCAGCGACAGCGCTGCAAACACATATGTCAGTGTCGTCAGCAATGTGGACCACCACGGCGTCACATGCACAATCATCGTATCAGAGCTGATGCCGTCCATACCGCGGGAGTGTACTACCGTGTACAAAATGCGGTGCGCAGATTCTCTCATCGCCTGTGCGATCTGTGCGTTCTCCTTGGAAGCTCCCGGAGCATAATCTGCAAATTCAAAACCAAGGTCGCTCGCCGCGCCCTCCACGTTCGTTCCGCTCACGCCCGGATAGTTGTCCGGGATATCGTTTCCTGCCAGAACCTCGTGCGGCTTGGACATGTAGCTGCCGTCGTACATATCGGTTACTGCGAAACCGGTCATACCAGGCTCTCCGCGCAGCCATGCAGTCTGCAGGTTGTACATTGCACCGGACCACATTGCACCGAGACGGTTGAACGCCGTCATCACGCACTTTGCATCCGAATTTACAATCGGAAGCTCGAATGCTCTTAAATAAAGCTCACGCAGCGCCTGCTCGTTGCACCAGGTACCGATACCCTGTCTCTGTTCCTCCTGATCGTTCAGAACAAAATGCTTGTTGTAAACGTATACGCCCTTTGCCTGGATCGCCGCCGTCTCAACGCCTGCGATCAGACCGGTGAGGATACCGTCCTCAGAATAATACTCAAACACACGTCCCGCGTACGGTGTGCGGTGGATATTAAGACCCGTGCCATAGAAGCCTGCGTAGCCTGCCCACATAGCGTCTTCGCCAATCAGCGTACCGACTTCCTCTACAAGCTGGTCGTTGAAGGTTGCCGCGATGATACCGTTACACGGATAGCAGGTACCCGTCTGATCCTTATCCGGATCGTTCGTCTGCGTTGCATAACCGTTCGGTCCGATGCTGTATGCCTGTGTCACACCACTCGGTCCGTTGTGATCAAGCGTTTCCGGTTTGCCGATTTCCTGTACCGCAACCGTCATACGAAGACCAACCGCGCACAGCTTGCTTAGCTGGCTGTAAGTAAGCTGGTCAAGGAATTCCTCCCATTTCGCATCGCTGTACGGGATCGGATTGCCCGCATCGTCCTTCAGCATGTCGATTAACAGATACTCTGTCTCCGTGGAACCCATCGTCGGCCAGTTGCCATCGTTCTCCGGGATGTCCGCATCGTCGAGCACAACGTCCGCTGCGATCTGATCCGTCATCGTCAGTTTCACATAGTTCGTATTCCATCCCTCGTCATCGTCTGGAGTGAACATCATGGTCGTGCCCTCCCAGTCGCTGCGGGTGATATAGGTAACGGAGTTGTCTCCTCTGCCCTCGTAGCGGTTGATATCCGCATCCGCAAACAAGCTGGTCACCTCGTTGCCGGTGCCGTATGCCGTTGCATAGGTCTCGCTGTCGAAATCATAGTCTACATCGTAAACCATGTCCGCATTGCCATCCTCCGTCATGCCGTCGGATACCTTCTTGCCCTTTGCAGCAAGAATGTTGTTTGCAGCCGCATGCGCGTTGTCTGCCGCCGTGAAGAAGTAGGTACCCTCATCGAGAATGTAAACGCCCGTGTTGTAAGCGTCGTAAGAGGCAAGGAAGTACTCCGGCACCTCTACGGTAACGGTCTCGCTTGCGCCCGGTTCGAGCATCTGCGTCTTGCCGTAGCCAACCAGCTCTACCGCCGCCTTTTCAATCTGGTTTTCTTTGTCGTAGTCGGTGTACGGCTTCTGCGCATAGATCTGCACCGCCTTCTTACCAGCCACGTCGCCGGTGTTGGTCACGTTGACATTGATCGTGTAAGTCGTCTCCTGACCTTCCCCGCTCTTCGTCACTTCCATATCAGACATTTCAAATTCGGTGTAGCTTAAACCATAGCCGAACGGATATGCCACAACCTCGTCATACTCGTAATCGCCGACATTCTCCGTGCCGAGCACTACGTCCTCATAACGCGTCTCGGTGTAGCGATAGCCAACATAGATACCCTCCTGATATACAACATACATATTGTATACACGTCCGTGGGAACCAAAGTCATAGTTTTCCGCACCCTCGTAGGTGTAGCTTCCGAAGTTTGCCATCGCCGGGTCAAGCAGGTTATCCACCCACCAGGTATCCGGGAGAGAGCCGGACGGATTCACCGCGCCGGAGAGGATGTCAGCCACCGCATAAAGACCAGTCTGTCCGACAGAACCGATCCACAGAGCCGCGTCAACGCCGTAATCCTCTTCGTTGATGAACTCCGCGGAAATCGGGTTCGCGCTGTTGATCAGCACAACAATAGAGGAAATATCGCCTGCATCCTTCAGCTCCTTCAGACCTTCCAGAATGGAGCGCTCGTTTTTGTTTAATGTCAGATAATCGCCGTTTTTGCCGTCGTCGTGGTTTACGCTCTTGAGGTCGTTTGCCTCGCCTCCCACACGACCAACCACAAAGATTGCGGTCTCGCCGTTGCCGAAGCTGCTTGCAGCGTCAGACTTATTGATGTTTTTCCAGGAAGCCTCGTTGATGTTTCCATCATCAAAGTCGCGTCCGTATTCCTCCTCCAGATACCAGTCGAGCAGGTCGCTGTTCACAACCGTGAAGCCGCCCTCTTCCATGACGTCTTTATAGGAAGGAGCGTCCGCGGAAGATACCGCGCCGGAGCCGGTTCCGCCGTATACCGGGGAGATTGCCGTTGCACCAAAGAGGGATATGTCTGTGCCCTGCAGCGGCAGTGTGTTGTTATCATTTTTCAGCAGAACGGCGCCCTCGCCTTCCACCTCGCGTACCTTTGCAAGTCCGGCAGCCTTTAAGTCGGCAACCGATGTAAATTCGCTGTCATAGTATCTTGCATAATCATTTTCGTCAACAGGACTTCCATCCTTTTTGACCATTTTGGATGTAGAGATGCCCAGGAAAGAATTGATCTGTCCGGTAAACTCGCTTGCGACCGAGCTGCCGAAATACACGAGCACCAGCAAAACAACAAAGATGTTCGTTAAAACCTTCTTGAGCGTTCTTTTCTTTGAGGACCTCATATGCAGTCTCCTCTCTTTCTTGAAAATTGTGTGTGACTTAACCTTAACTCCGTATCTGCACAGCCTCCATGCGGGGAAGCTGCGCGCTGTTTTGCATAACCTTCGTCTTTTTTGCACCACACCGGATTCAGATGCGCAATTGCCGCAGGGTATTTTTATACAAAACAAATACATATAGTTGTCCCTATTATAGGCATTTTTTCCGTTTTTGGGAAGTCTTATCTCCTGTCGTGTACAATTCCCGACGCGCCGCAATGTGACATCCTATTCATTCGCGTTCTCTTTCTTCGCACGAACCATTATTTTTGTCGTGGATTCTTTTTATCAGGTCGTAAATTGCCAAAAATGTATTTTCCAAAACCGCTTATTCATTTTCCGGCAATTTGACAGAAATCCTATTCCATGTCATAATTGTTTTTGACAATATGCGTGAGTTTTTCTGCAGATTTTTCTGCACGGCATCCGGAAAATGCGGTTTCCGGACGGATGCGGGCAAATCTTGAGACGCGCATGAAAAAAACTTGAAAGGAACGCGTCCGCCTGTCCGTACACCGGCGCGCAGCGCGCCCGCTGTTCTCTTTTAAGCTGTATTCCTAATCTAAGAATCGAGAGGGAAAGGAGTTTTCTTATGACAAACACACAAAAAGCCCCCGTAAAAAAAGCGCTCGGCTTTTATGTCGGCATTATCGCCGCGGTTCTCTGCGCTGTATCCGCTTTTATGTACGGGACAAAATTCAGTTCTATCACATACAAAGAAAAAATTTATGATTCAAACGTATGCCTTCTCCTTGGCATCACCGCAGGCGTCGCTATCGTGATGCTGTTGCTCAATAAAATCGCAGCATACGCTCCGGTAGTGCTCTGCGCAGGCAGCGGCATCGCATGTTTGATGTTTATCCGCATGATGATCTGGCCGATCTCAGATACCATTTACGGAATCGAGCCGTTCCAGCACATGAACGAGATTTACATCTGCGCGGCGCTCCTGGTACTCAGCTTCCTGTTTTCAGAAATCTCTCTGTATATGAAGAAAACTAAAGAAGCAAAGGCTGCTTAAAAATCACAGATAACATCCTAAAAATATACAGAAAAAGCTGACGATTGCTTGTCAGCTTTTTTTGTATGGATTTTTTCGCAGAATCCGCCGCCATATGTCTGTCATGGACATGTTGCTTTCCCGGAATCCGCCTG
>CABRSG010000010.1 GCA_902473545.1 uncultured Lachnospiraceae bacterium
CGCCTGCATAGCCGTTTTTGCCCTTGACAAGCTGGTTTTTCATAATGATTCCTACGCCGATTCCGGAGTGGACACTGATATAAAGCATTTCATTGGTGCTGTGACAGTGCGCCCATTCGCCGAGCGCAGAGAGGTTCGCCTCGTTTTCCATAACCACGGGCACATTGTAAATTTTCTCCAGTTCTGAAACAAAATCCACTTTTTCAAATGCAGAATACGGAAGAAAGATAATTTTGTTGTGGTGGACAACGCCGTGGATGCCAAGGGCAATTCCGAGAAGCCCGTAGCGCGTCTGCGGGAGCGCGCTTACTGCCCGGTCGATCTGCTGCTTTAAAAGAGGAAGCAGACGCTCCGTTTCCTTCGGGGTGGGAAACTGCGTCAGACGGCAGCTTCCGCCAAGCACGTTTGCTGTCATCAGCGTGATGTTTTCCGTGGCGAGGTCGATGGCGACGATATACCCGCAGTCCTTATTGATCTTGAGAAAAATGGGGCGTCTGCCCTTTCTGCCCTCCGCCGCCGGATCGCTGATCGCGGACTCAAACACGATGCCGCGGTCGAGCAGTACCTGCACGATGGCGGAAACCGTAGCCTTTGTCAGACCAAGCTCAGCGGCAATTGAGGCGCGGGAAATGGCACCATGCGTAATGATGGTGCGAATGACCGACTGCGTGTTAATGTCGCGTATGAGTTCCTGATTGCCGGTAAGCATATTTTTTCTCCTTTTTTGAAATAAGTCTTGCAAAAACACGATAGATGCGTTATGATAAGTATACCATAATTAGTTTAGGAAGTAAACTAATTGTTTGGACAAAAAAGGGAGGGTTTTCAAATGCAGATTAAGAGCGTAACAGACAGCGCTTTCCGCAAGTACGGACGGGTGTTAAGCCTGGAAGTGCCGGATCTTTTAAAGCGCCTTGCGGACACACCGCTTCCGCAGGATGTTGTTTATGTTGCATCTGCGCCGGAGCTGGAAGCATGTGCGGAATATGAGACGATCCGCGACAGCGTATACGGCGGTATGCCGATCCAGATCGGTTATTGCAACGGAAACAACCACAAATTAAACGCGGTAGAGTATCACCGCGATTCCGAGATCAACATTCCGTTGGAAGGCGCGATTTTTATTCTCGGCTCCGAGCAGGATGTGGAGGATGACTTTACATACGATACATCAAAGATGGAAGCGTTTGAGGCGCCGGCAGGAGCAGTGCTGGAGTTTTACGGCACCACGCTTCACTATGCCCCGTGCAACGCGGTAGAAAAAGGCTTTCAGGTAGTAGTCGTTCTTCCAAAGGGAACGAACACGGAGCCGCCGGTTCTTTCCGGTAAGCTGCCGGAGGACAAGCTTCTCACCGCAAGAAACAAGTGGCTGATTGCGCACGCAGAGGGCGGCGTGGACGGCGCGTTCATCGGTCTGAAGGGTGAAAATCTGGAGGTCTGAATGCGAGCGGAAGACGCGCCTGAAATAGCAGCAGTCTGTGTCCCGCTACAGGCGGAAATCATAAGCGTACCACCACAAAAAATGTGGAAAAATAAAAAATAAACAGGAGGATACCTAAAATGAACAACATGCCAGAAGTAAAAATTGGAATTGTCGCAGTCAGCCGTGACTGCTTCCCGGAATCTCTGTCCGTAAACAGAAGAAAAGCACTCGTAGAAGCTTACAAAGCAAAATATGATGAGAAGAACATTTACGAATGTCCTATCTGTATCGTTGAGAGCGAGATCCACATGGTACAGGCTCTTGAGGACATCAAGGCAGCAGGCTGTAACGCACTGGTCGTTTACCTTGGAAACTTTGGTCCGGAAATTTCCGAGACACTGCTTGCAAAACATTTCGATGGACCGAAAATGTTCATTGCAGCAGCAGAGGAAACTCAGGAAGACCTGGTTGGCGGCCGTGGTGATGCTTACTGCGGTATGCTGAATGCAAGCTACAACCTGCAGCTCCGCAATGTGGGCGGCTACTACATTCCGGAATATCCGGTCGGCGATGCTGAGGACTGCGCAGACATGATCGCAGAGTTCGTTCCGATCGCACGCGCATATGTTGCGGTAAAGGATCTGAAGATCATCAGCTTTGGTCCGCGTCCGCTCAACTTCCTTGCATGTAACGCACCGATCAAGCAGCTCTTCAATCTTGGCGTTGAAATCGAAGAGAACTCTGAGCTTGACCTGTTCGAATCCTTCAACAAACATGCAAACGATCCGCGTATCCCGGAGGTTGTAAAGGATATGGAAGCAGAGCTTGGAGAAGGCAACATGAAGCCGGAGGTTCTGCCGAAGCTGGCTCAGTACGAGATCACGCTGCTTGACTGGGTAGAGGCGCACAAGGGCTACAGAAAATATGTTGCACTGACCACAAAATGCTGGCCGGCATTCCAGACACAGTTCGGCTTCGTTCCGTGCTACGTAAACAGCCGTCTGACAGGCCGCGGAATCCCGGTATCCTGCGAAGTGGATATCTACGGAACACTGTCCGAGTTCATCGGAACCGCAGTAAGTGACGACATCGTTACCCTGCTGGATATCAACAACACCGTTCCGAAGGATATGTACAAGGAATCTATTGAAGGCAAATACAACTACAAGCATACCGATACCTTCATGGGCTTCCACTGCGGAAATACCAGCGCTAAGAAGCTGTCCGCATGCTCCATGAAGTATCAGATGATTATGGCAAGAACACTTCCGGAAGAGGTTACCCAGGGTACTCTTGAGGGAGACATCCAGCCGGGTGAAATCACCTTCTACCGTCTGCAGAGCACCGCAGACAACAAGCTGCGCGCTTACATCGCAGAGGGCGAGATCCTTCCGGTAGCAACACGCTCTTTCGGCGGCATCGGCGTATTCGCTATCCCGGAAATGGGCAGATTCTATCGTCATGTGCTGATCCAGGGCGGCTATCCGCATCACGGCGCAGTTGCGTTCGGACATCACGGAAAAGCGCTCTACGAAGTATTCAAGCTTCTTGGCGTAGACGTAAACGAAATCGGTTACAACCAGCCGGCAGGCGTAAGATATCCGACAGAGAATCCGTGGGGCTAGCAAGCCACGGCACGAAAAACAGAAAAAGAACGGGGGAAAGCTTGCTTTCCTCCGTGAGATTTTCTGTTTTTTCGTATCTGGCAACAGCCAGCGAACGAGCAAAAAGCGGAGCGTTTGCAAGTGCCGTGGCTTGCTCTGGAGCTCGTAAAGCTAAATGATTAAGGAGGAAAATCATGTTATACATTGGCGTTGACCTTGGCACATCAGCAGTAAAGCTTCTGCTGATGGACGGCGAGGGCAAGATTCACAATATTGTTTCAAAGGAATATCCGCTGTATTTTCCGCATCCGGGCTGGTCTGAGCAGAAGCCGGAGGACTGGTGGAACGGCGTTATGGAAGGTCTGAAGGAATTAACTGCAGACTGCGACAAGAGCCAGATCGCCGGTATCAGTTTCGGCGGACAGATGCATGGTCTGGTTGCGCTGGATGAAAACGACGACGTAATCCGTCCGGCAATCCTCTGGAACGACGGACGTACCCAGAAGCAGACCGATTATCTGAACAATGTGATCGGAAAGGATAAGCTCTCTGCGTACACCGCAAACATTGCGTTTGCAGGCTTTACCGCTCCGAAGATCCTCTGGATGAAGGAAGAGGAGCCGGAAAACTTTGCAAAAATCAAAATGATCATGCTGCCGAAGGACTACATTGCGTTCAAGCTGTCCGGCGTTTACTGTACGGATGTTTCGGATGCTTCCGGTATGCTGATCTTTGATGTAAAAAATAAATGCTGGTCGAAGGAAATGCTGGAGATCTGCGGCATTACCGAGGCACAGGTGCCGAAGATCTTCGAGAGCTACGAGGCAGTCGGCGATATCCTTCCGGAGATCGCAGACGAGCTTGGCTTCCCGAAGAATGTAAAGATCGTGGCGGGCGCAGGCGACAACGCAGCGGCTGCAGTCGGAACCGGAACGGTTGGCGACGGCATGTGCAATATTTCTCTGGGCACCAGCGGAACGATCTTTGTATCCAGCAAGAGCTTCGGCGTGGATGAAAACAATGCGCTGCATTCCTTCGCACATTCAGACGGTCACTATCATCTGATGGGCTGTATGCTTTCTGCTGCTTCCTGCAATAAGTGGTGGATGGATGAGATCATCGGAACGAAGGATTATTCCGCAGAACAGGCGAAGATTGAAAAGCTCGGTGAGAATCACGTATTCTTCCTGCCGTATCTGATGGGCGAACGTTCCCCGCACAACAACCCGAATGCGAGAGGAACCTTCATCGGCATGACGATGGACACTACCCGCGCGGATATGACGCAGGCGGTTCTGGAGGGCGTGGCTTTTGCGATCCGCGATTCCTTCGAAGTGGCAAAATCACTCGGCATCAAGATCGAGCGCACGAAGATCTGCGGCGGCGGAGCAAAGAGCCCGCTGTGGAAAAAGATCATCGCAAACGTGCTCGGCATCAAGGTGGATGTGATCGAGAGCGAAGAGGGACCGGGTTACGGCGGAGCAATGCTTGCGGCAGTAGCCTGCGGCGAGTATGCTTCTGTGGAGGAAGCGGCTGCAAAGCTTGTGAAGGTTGTGGATACCATAGAGCCGGAGACGGAGCTGGTGGAAAAATACAACGACTGCTATGCAAAATTTGCAAAGATCTACCCGACCGTAAAAGAGCTGTTTGATACGGTAACGATTTAAGGGTAACTGCGCAGCAGGCAGTCTGTGACTTGAGGGCTGAGTAGTTATATTTTATAATCCAGTAAAGTGAGGCATGAGACGCTTTGAAAAGGGCGTTTCGTGCCTTTTTCTGCGCTGAAAAAATGCCTGTATTTTATGACTGGGCTTCCCGTGAGCATATCACTGCTTCTTTAAATAGCACAAATCTATCACAAAATAATGCTATTTTCACTGTTCTCTTGTTAAAATTCCACAAAATAATGCGGGTGTTTTTGGTTTTTGTCTAGTGACATACACGGTACTTTTGTGTTATAGTCAAAATACCGAAAACGGAATAAAATTGTAAATGGAGGAAATGCAAAATGAACAAAAAACTTTTAACAGCAGCTCTCGCAGCTACGATGCTGGCAGGTCTTGGACTTACCGCTGGTGCAGAAGGTGAAACGATCGGCGTTGCAATGCCGACACAGGACCTTCAGAGATGGAACCAGGACGGCGAAAACATGAAGGCTCAGCTGGAAGAGAAAGGCTACGTAGTAGACCTTCAGTATGCAGGAAATGATTCCGCTACACAGGCTTCTCAGATCGAGAACATGATCGCTAACGGCGACCAGCTCCTGGTTGTTGCTTCCATCGACGGCGACTCTCTGGGAACCGTTCTTGCACAGGCAAAAGAAGCAGGCATCCCGGTTATCGCATATGACCGTCTGATCATGAACACGGATGCAGTTTCCTACTATGCAACCTTCGATAACTATCTGGTAGGTAAGACACAGGGTGAATTCCTTGTGGAAGCGCTGGATCTGGAGAACCAGGACGGACCGTTCAACCTTGAAATGGTAACGGGCGACCCGGGCGACAACAACGTAAACTTCTTCTTCGGCGGCGCTATGGACGTTCTTCAGCCGTACATCGACGCAGGCAAGCTGGTTGTTCCGTCTGGTCAGATGACAAAAGATGAAGTAGCTACCCTCAACTGGGCAACCGACGCTGCACAGTCCAGATTTGAGAACATCCTGTCCTCCAACTATGCAGACGGCACGACCCTTCACGCAGTGCTTGCTTCCAACGACTCCACAGCACTTGGCGTTGTGAACGCTCTGGCAGCTAACTACACTGGCGAGTACCCGATCATCACCGGTCAGGACTGCGACATCGCAAACGTTCCGCACATCGTTGACGGCACACAGGCTATGTCCGTATTCAAGGATACCCGTGCTCTGGCATCCAAGGTTGTTGAAATGGTTGACGCTATCATCACAGAGTCTGAGGTTCCGGTAAACGATACCGAGACATACGACAACGGCACAGGCGTTATCCCGTCTTACCTTTGCGAGCCGACAGCAGTTACCGCTGACAACTACAAAGAGATCCTGATCGATTCCGGTTACTACACAGAGGATCAGATCCAGTAAGACATACGCAGCAGAAAGTCTTATACAGGCGGGCCCTTCGCCCGCCTGTTCTTTAGTGATTGATAAGAAAAGTTTGGAGGGAGCAATTTTGGCAAAGATACTACTGGAAATGAAAAATATCACCAAAACATTCCCCGGTGTGAAAGCGCTTGACAACGTAAATCTCCAGGTAGAGGAGGGCGAGATCCATGCGCTCGTCGGCGAGAACGGAGCGGGAAAATCCACTCTGATGAACGTGCTCTCCGGCGTCTATCCCTTCGGTTCCTATGAAGGCGATATCATCTACAACGGCGATATATGTAAATTCCATCATATTAAAGAGAGTGAAGAAAAAGGGATTGTTATTATTCACCAGGAGCTTGCGCTGATTCCGTACATGTCGATCGGCGAGAACATGTTCCTGGGAAATGAACGCGGAAAAAAGGCTTCTATCAACTGGGACGAGACCTATGGGGAAGCTGAAAAATATATGAGACAGGTGGGACTGACGGAATCCTCCCGCACACTGATCAAGGACATCGGCGTCGGCAAGCAGCAGCTTGTGGAAATCGCAAAGGCGCTTGCGAAGAACGCAAAGCTTCTGATCCTGGACGAGCCGACGTCATCCCTGAACGAGACGGACTCCAAGGCGCTGCTTGACCTGCTTCTGAAATTTAAAAAAGAGGGAATGACCTGTATCATTATCACGCACAAGCTGAACGAGGTTTCCTATGTGGCGGATAAGATTACCGTCATTCGCGATGGCGCTACGATCGAGACGTTGGTGAAGGGTGTGGATGAATTTACCGAGGACCGCATCATCAAGGGCATGGTCGGACGTGAGATCGCAGACCGTTTCCCGAAACGCCACAATGTAAAGATCGGCGAAGTTAATATGGAAGTGAAAAACTGGACGGTTTATCACCCTGTTTACAGTGAGCGCAAGGTGGTGGACAACGTTTCCATCAAGGTGCGCAAGGGCGAGGTGGTCGGAATCTCCGGTCTGATGGGTGCCGGACGTACCGAGCTTGCAAAGAGTGTTTTTGGAAAAAGCTATGGAGCAAACATCAGCGGAACACTTCTGCTGAACGGAAAAGAGGTGCATTTAAAGAATGCGCGCGACGCGATTCATCACAAGCTTGCATATGTGACGGAGGACCGCAAGGGCGACGGGCTGATCCTTTCCAATTCGATCAAGACAAACACGACGCTGGCAAACCTGGAGGGCGTGAGCGACGGTGTGGTGATCGACAGGGATAAGGAATACGCGGTAGCCGTAGAATATAAGGAAAAGCTGAAAACGAAGTGTCCGACGGTGGAACAGAACGTCGGAAATTTAAGCGGCGGAAACCAGCAGAAGGTGCTTCTGGCAAAGTGGATGTTCGCAGACCCGGATATTCTGATCCTGGACGAACCGACCAGAGGTATCGACGTCGGTGCAAAATACGAGATTTACTGTATCATCAATGATCTGGTAGCGGCAGGAAAATCGGTGATTATGATCTCCTCCGAGCTTCCGGAGGTATTGGGAATGTCAGACAGGATATATGTCATGAACGAAGGAAAGATCGCCGGCGAGCTGACGCAGGCGGAGGCGACGCAGGAGAAGATTATGGCATGTATTCTGAAGTCGAGTAAAGGAGAGTAAGAGATGAATAGCGCAAAAGTAAGAGATTTTATTACAAAATATACCATGATAATTGTATTGGTGCTGGTAACACTGTTCTTCACCTGGGGCACACAGGGCAAGATCCTGTTCCCGCAGAATATTACAAACCTCATTTCACAGAACGCTTACGTGTTCGTTCTGGCAACCGGTATGCTGCTCTGTATCTTAACCGGCGGCAACATCGACCTTTCCGTTGGCTCGGTCGTTTGCTTTGTCGGCGCGGTGGGCGGTGTTCTTATGGAAAACATGGGAGTTCCGATTTTCGTTGCAGTCATTCTGATGCTGCTCCTCGGCGCTCTGATCGGCGCATGGCAGGCGTTCTGGATCGCATTTTTCCGCATTCCGCCTTTCATCACCACCCTGTCCGGTATGCTTGTATTCCGCGGACTTTCCAACGTGGTACTCGGCGGTAAGACGCTCCCGATCAAATCGGAGACCTTCACCGTACTGTTCGGCGGCGGTGCAAACTGCTACGTTCCCGATTTCCTTGGCGGCGGAGAGGGCTTAAACCGTGTAGCGATGGCGGCAGGCATCATTGCATGCCTCATCTACATCTTCGTGACGGTGCGCGGTCACATGAACCGTAAGAAAAAAGGCTACGAGACAGGAAATGTCGTTGCAATGTACATAAAAATGATCATCATCTGCGCAGTTATCATGTTTTTAACTGTCAAGCTTGCGCAGCACAAGGGCATCCCGACCTCCCTCGTATGGGTAATGATCGTGGTATTGATCTACGGCTATATCACAAGCAAGACGACCATCGGACGTTATTTCTACGCAGTCGGCGGCAATGAGAAGGCGACAAAGCTTTCCGGTATCAACACCGATATGGTTTACTTTATCGCTTACACAAACATGGGACTTTTGTCTGCGCTGGCAGGTATGCTCACCATCGCGCGTCTGACCTCCGCACAGCCGACCTACGGTCAGAACTACGAGATGGATGCAATCGGCTCCTGCTTTATCGGCGGCGCTTCCGCATACGGCGGAATCGGTACCGTGCCGGGCGTTATCGTCGGCGCGCTTCTTATGGGTATCATCAACCAGGGTATGTCTATCATGGGCACCGACCAGAACATGCAGAAGGTTGTAAAAGGTCTTGTGCTTCTGGCAGCCGTTATCTTCGACGTAGTATCCAAGAAGAAATCTTCCTAAAAAGTTCAGATAGTGTTTATTGGAGCTGCCGTACCGGGCAAACAGCGGGTGCGGCAGCTTTTCCTATGCAAATATTGTCTAAAAATAGCAAAATATTTTTATGCGAAGATTGCATAAATATGATATAATATATGTAGAAAACTGAATATGGAGGGAAGTATTGTGGAGGAGCAGCGCTATCTGATTTCCGATGCGGCAAAGATGGTCGCAGTGGAAGCCCATGTTCTCCGCTATTGGGAAGACGAGCTTGAAATTCCCATCGGCAGAACAGAGCTGGGGCACCGATACTACACCCGAGAAAATATTGAGATTTTTCAAAATGTGAAGAAACTGAAGGAAGAGGGGCTGCAGCTGAAGGCAATAAAGGCAGTCCTGCAAAGCACGAATTACAGACCGGAGGAGAAAATACAACAGGAGCAGTCGGCGGCAGAACAGACATCCCTGATAGAAATGCAGAATAACGCAGAAAAGCTTCGTCAGTTTAAGGAGTTAGTGGAGGAGATCGTAGAGCGAGTTGTAAAAGACAACAATGAGGAACTGCAGAGCCGGCTTGAAGAATCTATGGCGAAAGAGACAGATTATCTTCTGCGTATGCAGGAAAAGCATGAGGAAGAACGTTTCCGGCGGCTGGATGAGATTATCCGGGCGCATCAGAAGGTGGCGGCAGCACGGGAGAAGCGCAGCTTCTGGGACATGCTCAGGCGAAGGTAAGGAGACTGTTTCGGGCATAAAAATCAGGGCGTGCAAAGCACGCCCCATAATTTCGGTAATTCTCCGGATTATTCAGCAGAGATAGCGCCTGTCGGGCATTCGCTCTCGCAAGTACCGCACTCAAGACATGCATCTGCATCGATCACATACTTGCCATCGCCTTCGCTGATAGCTTCTGCCGGACATGCATCTGCGCAGGTTCCGCAGCTTACGCATTCATCAGAAATTACATATGCCATAATACTTGTCCTCCTTTAATATTTATTATGACTTCATTCTAATACATAAAAATCAAATATACAAGTGAAAAATTCAGGAAAGGCAAATAAAATATATGGAGATGGAAGGATTCGCTTATATCCGCAGCAGAAGAAAAACAAATCTGCTGATGGTTCTGATCAATACAGCAGTGTTTCTGGTCGTCACGGCGCTGAGCGGCGGCGTCCCGGACACAGAACAGATGCTTTCCTGCGGGGCAATGTATCCTCCGTATGTAATTGAGAACGGGGAGTACTACCGATTGTTTACCAGCATGTTTCTTCACTTTGGATGGCAGCATTTATTTTATAATATGCTGCTTTTGTGGTTTGCCGGGGATATGCTGGAGGCGAGGAGCGGCGCAGCCCGCTACCTTGCGATTTATCTGGCAGGCGGCGTGCTTGGAAATGTGCTGTCGTTTCTTGTCGGAATGGACCGGGAGGCAGTATCCGCGGGAGCGTCCGGCGCGGTGTTTGCAGTGATCGGTGCTCTGGTCTGGATCGTGGTGAAAAACCGGGGAAAGGCGGAAGGAATTGATAACCGCGGCATCTGCATGATGGCGGTGCTTTCGCTGGCACAGGGGTTCCTGGACGCTGGTGTGGATCATTTCGCGCATCTTGGCGGATTTATCGGAGGGTTCCTTTTGGCAGCCGCACTTCGAACACCGTCGGATGCCCGCCCGAAAGACATCTGAGTGTGCCGCCGTGTGCCTCGGTGATCTGACGGCAGATAGCAAGACCAAGCCCGGTGCCGTTTTGCTTATGTGTGACAAACGGATCGAATAAGGTATCCAGGTATTCCGGGTCGATACCGTAGCCGTTATCGCATATTAAAATACAAAGCGCATCACCGCTCATGGAAGCAGAGAGCGACAGTATCCGGGAGCTGTCGTCGGATTTCTGCGCAAGCGCCTCCAGCGCATTGCGAATAAGGTTGTCCAGTACCTGACGCAGGCGGACGGGATCTGCAGGGAGCACAGGAAGCTTCCGGGAGATATCCGCAGAAAACGCAACAGAAGCATTTTGTGCGAGCAAAGGCGTCAGCGAGGCGGCATATTCGTTCAGATAGGCCGTCATATCGATTGGCTCCGTATGCAGGCGGGATACGTTCTGGTAAGATGAGATATCCTCCAGAAGAGCACGCAGATGCGTCATTTCCTGCCGTACAGTATCCCAATATTGGCAGCTGCAGATTTCCGGATGCGTTTGTTCTATTAATTGAAGATAACTGTTTATGAGTGTAACAGGATTGCGTATCTCATGGGAAATAGCCGATAACAGCGTCTGATACTCTTCTGGAGTCTGCATGAGATTCCTCCTTCCTTATATGAAAAATGTATGGTATTATTTGCTAAATGAAAAAAACTTTATATATATAAATACGTGAAAGGAGAAAAAATATGATGGAGAATTGTATTTTTTGTAAAATTGCCGGAGGGGAGATACCCTCAGCCACACTGTATGAGGACGATGATTTCCGGGTGATCCTGGATGTTGGTCCGGCGGCAAAAGGTCACATGCTGATCCTGCCGAAAAAGCATTTTGCCAATATCTGCGAGATGCCGGAGGAGCTTGTCGGAAAAGCGTTTATCCTTGCGAAAAGGATGGCGGAGAAGATGGAGAAGGCGCTTCACTGCGACGGAATCAACGTGCTTCAGAACAATCACGAAGCGGCGGGACAGACCGTGTTCCACTTCCACATCCATCTGATCCCGCGTTTCCATAAGGATAAGGTTGGCATCGGCTGGAAACCGGGAAAACTGACGGAGGGCGATCGGGAAGAAATACTCAGAGCGTTTGCTGAGGTATAAAAAGTACAGATGACAAAACACGAGACATTTACAGAAAATTATAAGCGCTACGGCGCGATGATCATGAAATCTGTGATGGCTCAGACGAAAGATAAAGAACTGGCAGCGGAGATATGTCAGCAGACATTTCTGCATTACTACCGGACAATGGACAAAGTGGATGAGAGCAGGATCAAACCGTGGCTGCTGCAGGTTGCGAAGAATCTGCTGATCGACTACTGGAGGAAAGCCAGTACCAGAAAGGAATTTCTGGTAGAAAGTCCTACCGGTGCGCTGGAAGAATCCGGAGCGGATATGGAAAAGCAATGCATGGACAGGATGTTCATCTGCCGGTTGTTAGAGGATTTGAAAGAGGTAAATGAACTCTGGTACGAAGTCATATACTACATTTTTATTTTGAAGATGGGTTATGACGAAACGGCGAAGCTGCTGGATATTTCACCAGCAACGCTTCGCGCAAGACTTTACAGAGCAAAGAATTATATCAAGGAAAAGTACGGCGAAGAATACCTGTACGGTTAGCGGGAGCTTACGATCTCCTCGATAAGACCGGTGATTTTTTCAATGGCGCTGCTTTGACTGCTCTTTTCCATTGCCCGGATGTAGTCTGCTCTGGAGGTATAAAGCTTTGAGATAGCTTCCAGCAAAAGCTCAGGCTTCAGGTTCTCTTCGAGAAGAACCTCGCAAAAACCCTGGCGCTGGAAGGACTCTGCATTCAAAATCTGGTCGCCGCGGCTGGCGTTCGAGCCGAGCGGGATCAGAAGAGCAGGCTTGCGAAGCTCAAGCAGCTCGCAGATGGCGTTGGCTCCCGCGCGGGATACGACAACATCTGCCAGTGCGAACAGATCGGCAAGTTCTTTCTTGATGTACTCAAACTGTACATACCCTTGGGTATTTTCCAGAGAGGGGTCAAGCTTATCCTTTCCGCAGAGGTGGATAACCTGAAAGGTTTTTAAAAGCTCCGGCAAAATTCTGCGGATGGCGCTGTTTACATTGGCAGAACCAAGGCTTCCGCCGATGACCATCAGTACCGGTTTGTCTGCGCTAAATCTGCAGAAATCAAGTGCGGCAGCGCGGCTGCCTTCGTGCAGCTCTGTGCGGATGGGAGAGCCGGTGAGCACTGCCCTGTCCTGCGGGAGATATTGCAGAGTTTCCGGAAAATTACAGCAGACTTTGGTGGCGGAGGGAATCGCAAGCTTGTTGGCAAGCCCCGGCGTCATGTCGGACTCATGGATGATGACCGGAATATGACAATGTTTTGCAGCGAGAACGACTGGCACGGCAACAAAACCGCCTTTTGAGAAAACAATATCCGGTTTTAGCTTTTTCAAAATGCTTCTCGCCTCAGCGTACCCTTTGATAACACGGAAGGGGTCTGAAAAGTTTTTCAGATCGAAATATCGTCTGAGCTTACCGGAAGAAATGCCGTGATATGGGATATCCATTTCTTCGATCAATTTTTTTTCGATACCGTCATAGGAGCCTATGTACTGGATATCGTAGCCCAGCTCGCGCAGGCGCGGAATGAGGGCAATATTTGGTGTAACATGACCGGCGGTTCCGCCGCCGGTTAAAACGATACGTTTCATAAAACAATCCTCCAAAAGATATAACTACTATTATCTTATACTCTTGGAGAGAAAAGTCAAGAAGGGACTTCGCGGTTGTATGAGGAAGAACGGACACTTTTCGGAGTTTGATGATAAAAAAACAGAAGATTTTATCTGGCAGAAAATGTCGGAGGCGGCGGATGCGTACGAGGCAGAGCTGAACGCCGATCCTTTGCTGGACGATGTGTGCCTTACCCCGGAGATGATGGAAGACATGATGCAGCGGATTGCAGAGGAAGATGAAAAGAACGCCGAAAGCGCGGAAATGCTTCTCTCCGAGGACGACCGCGAAGCTCTCAAACTTGGCAGAAAAGAACGGGAGCGGCGCGAAAAACGGAGAAAGAGCCGCAAAGTGCTGCTCAGAGCAGGAATCGCGGCAGCGGCGCTTGCCGTTGTATTTGGCGCCAGCATGAGCATCGAAGCAAACAGGATCAGGCTGTTGAATGTATGGAATTTCCTGCAGGGGAAAGAAGCAGTAATACGAGTAGAGAATGATGAAGTAAAGGGAGATTATAGTGTAGAATTAGAAAAGGCATGTGCAGATATTTTGGAAAAAACAGGGATACACGCAGCCTGGTTTTTACATATGCCAAAAGGAATGCAGTATAATAATTACGTAGTAAGTGATACATTAGATTATGCTTTAATGTTTTATAAATATGATGATTTAATTTTTACTGTTGACATGGTTAAAAAAAGTGAACAGTCAAAAAAAATGCAGATTTTTGATGGAGAAATTTTAGATAATTATGAAATAGAGACAGATTTTGGTGAGGTATCTGTTATGGAAATTATATCACCAGAGGGCGAGAAGGATTATGTTGCACAAATAGAATATGATAATTGTCAATATACGATTTACGGAGTTTTATCCAGGGAAGAATTAATAACAATGATAGAATATATATATTTTTATTAGAAGTGCGTCACATAGATGTTTTTAATGCGTATATATAGATGTAGTGTAAAATACCAATGAGAAAGAAGGGAGGGAGCTTCGATAGGAAAGAGAAAAATACGTGTTGCGGCAGTAATCAGTGCAATATTGTGCTTATGTTTTGGAAATTCTGCTTTGGCTGTATGCATTCCTTTTGACGTGCATACTACACTGGAGCCGATTCAAATAAAGGCAGGAGATGAGGGCATTCAACCTTATGGTACATACATTGCCAGCGGCTCTAGCGATATTACAAAAATTGGCACAGGACAGGTTCGCGTTGCTGCAAGTACATCCTGTTACCGTATAAGTGATAAGGTAACGGCAAATGTGGCTTTGGAGAGCAAAGAAGGCGGATACTGGTGGACGGTTACAACTAAGAAGGGTGCAGGTTACAATACCAATTATGTATGTACTTCTAAAGATGTGGCAGTTACCCGAGGACAGTATTACCGTGCTAAGGGGTCACATACGGCCCAAAAAGGAAGTACGATAGAAACGTCTGTTACCGTTACCGGCAGCATGTACATCGACTAGTGACCCACTAGAACCACAGCTATTTTTACTATTTTCTATTCTCAAGCAGATGATGTTTTATTTAATGCCCGCAAAGGCGATGATTTGTTTTTTATGTGATGCCCGCAGAGGCGACGAAGAAGAGAATAGAAAAAAGGATAAAGCAGGTCTGCAGATTGTAGATTGCAAATTTTAAGTGATTTTTGGCGGCGCCGTCAGTCGGTAAATGTCAGATTTATATAGAAAATAAAAATCCGGATATTTTACATTACCTTTTACCGGCTGTGCGGCTTGCCGCCCCGGAAGCTCCGGCGGGGAGCCGGAGAAATTTTATTTTAGTTTATTAATTACAAGATAAGGGGGAGACCAGAAATGAACGCAAAATATTATCGTGTTCTTTATCATCCTGTGTCAGAGGGAGTATGCTTCAGCGCAAGCGTAGGCGCAGAAAAAGGAAAGGACGGTGCACAGATCCTGTATTTGAGTGCCGACGGAGAGGGCGCAGGTGGGGAATTGTGCCCGGCATCCGCAAAAACAGAGCATTTGCAGCTTTTGATACTCGCAGATTTAAAACCGCTTACCATAAAGAGGGCAGAGGACATCTGCAAAACGGCAGCCGTGGATACGGTTCTGATGCCGTCAGGCAAAGAGCGCACATTGCTGCCGGAGGCGCTGCGGCAGAAGGCGGATATTTACGAGGTGGACGAGAGGTTTGAGACAAGCCTTGCCGGATTTACCGTGAAGGTGTTTGCTGCCGGCGAAGAAGGGGCGCGCGTGCTTTTGATGTACATTGGCAGCAAGGGCGTAAAGCCGCAGACAGACGAATGCGTGATGAACGTTAAGCGGTGCCTGCCGGAGCTTCCGTGCCGTCTTACGGTGGATGCGGCGAACTTAAACTGCGAGATGCGTTGTATGCTCTGCAGCGATTTTACACAGTGCAAGAAGCATAATCGAAGGGACGAAACATATTTTGTTGACGGACATCTGCTGCTTGCAGCGGAGAAGCTGTCTGAATATATGCCGGAGCTGAAAGAATATCTGGCAGAAGAGTGGAAACGCATCCGTTTTATCGGACTGCCGCGGGAAATTGACGATGCCCAGCTTGGGGAGCTGTCCGGCATCGGCACGCCGGGGCATCAGCGGTATTATATCGGCTGCGCAGACACAGCAGCTTCCGTTGTGAAGGCGGCGGAGTGTGAGGATCCGTTTGGAACGTTCATATCTGCAGGTGGCAGAGCCGGACTCTGCGTATCCGGCTGCTACGCCAAAAGATGAAAAATTTATAAACTGTCACAAAATACTGTCATAACAGTGGAAGATGGGGTATACTAAGAAGAAGTATGCCCCGTTTTCTATTTTGATAGGATTGCGGGAGCGCTGTAAGCGCTGAGCAGTCCGTGGGATCTCATGCGTGGTGGGGACTGCGCCAGGAGGCTAATTTGCGAATATTGGCGGCGCGGCGGGGATACGCAAAACATATTTCATGCCTTGGAAATAAACATTCAGGCAGAAGGGGGATGTGTAAATTTTGAAGCTTACATTTATCGGCGCTACCCATGAGGTTACCGGGAGCTGTTTTTTACTGGAAGCTTGTGGGAAAAACATATTGATTGACTGCGGCATGGAGCAGGGGACAAATTATTTCGAAAATGTTCCGCTGCCGGTCGCTGAGGCGGATATCGACATGGTTTTTCTGACACACGCGCATATTGACCACTCCGGCAAGCTGCCGCTTCTCTATAAAAACGGGTTCCGCGGGCAGATTTTTTCTACCTGCGCGACGGAACGCCTGTGCCAGATCATGCTGCGTGACAGCGCAAACATCCAGATGTTTGAGGCGGAGTGGCGCAACCGCAAGGCAAAGCGCGCCGGAAAAGAGGAGTATATTCCGCTGTACACCGTGGAGGACGCGGAGGGCGTTCTGAAATGCTTTATCGGGCACGAATACGAGGAGACCATACATGTGGCGGACGGTATAACCATCCGGTTTGCGGACGCCGGACATCTGCTTGGTTCCTCGTCGGTGGAGATCTGGATTTCCGAGGCGGGTATTGACAAAAAGCTTGTATTCTCCGGTGATATCGGAAATGTGAACCAGCCGATCATCCGCGATCCGCATTACATCAAAGACGCCGACTACGTTGTGATGGAATCTACCTACGGGGATCGCAGCCACGGACCGCGTCCCGATTATATTTCCGATCTTGCGGCGATTATCCAGCGGACGTTCGACCGCGGAGGCAACGTGGTCATCCCGGCGTTTGCCGTCGGCAGAACGCAGGAGATGCTTTATTTCATCCGCCAGATTAAAGAAGAAAAGCGTGTAAAAAATCACGATAATTTTGAGGTTTACGTGGACAGTCCGCTTGCTGTCGAGGCGACAAAGATATTCATGGAACGGATGCACGAGGACTTTGACGAGGAGGCTTCCGAGCTGATCGACAGGGGCGTGAATCCCATCAGTTTCCCGGGGCTTAAAACGGCGGTTACGAGTGACGACTCCAAAGCGATCAATTTTAACGAGAAACCAAAGGTGATTATTTCCGCCAGCGGCATGTGTGATGCCGGGCGTATCAAACATCACTTAAAACATAATCTATGGCGGCCGGAAAGCACCATTTTGTTTGTAGGCTATCAGTCTGCGGGCACGCTGGGGCGCGCGCTTGTGGAGGGCGCGCAGAAGGTGAAGCTGTTTGGAGAGGAAATTGAGGTACGCGCGGAAATCCGCGTGCTTGCCGGGGTGAGCGGTCATGCTGATAAGGACGGTCTGTTTACCTGGATTTCCGCGTTTGAGCAGAAGCCGCGGCAGGTGTTTGTCGTACACGGGGAGGATTCGTCGTGTACATTATTTTCCGAGCGCGTCAAAAAAGAGCTTGGTATCGAGGCGATGGCGCCCTACAGCGGCACGGTTTATGATCTTGCATCCGGCAGACTTCTGAAGGAAGCGCCGCCGGTGCGGATACAGCAGAAGAAGGCTGCCGCGTCCGGAAGCCGTCAGAATACGGTATTCGACCGGCTGCTCGCGGCGGGACAGCGTCTGCTTGCGGTAATCCGCCACAATGAGGGCGGGGCCAATAAAGATCTGGCGAAATTTGCCGATCAGATCGACGCATTATGTGATAAATGGGAGAGATGAGATTATGACAAGACTTTTGCTGATTATAAATCCGAAATCCGGAAAGGGAACGATCCGCAGCAACCTTTTAGAGATAACAGATGTCTTTATCAAGGAAGGCTATGACGTGACCATTTATATTTCACAGAAGGTCAGAGACGCCAGAGAAAAGGTGAAAAAAGCGGCAAGGTACTACGATCTGGTGATTTGCAGCGGCGGCGACGGCACGCTGGACGAGGTAGTCAGCGGCATGATGGAATCGGAGCGGAAATGTCCGATCGGCTATATTCCGGCAGGGAGTACAAACGACTTTGCGGACAGTCTGAAATTGCCGAAGGATATGGTGGCAGCCGCGAAACGGATTACAGAATTTAACGAATTCCCCTGCGATATCGGATGCTTTAACGACGACTATTTTGTTTATGTTGCGGCGTTTGGGTTGTTCACTGACGTTTCCTATGAGACGAGTCAGGATCTGAAAAATGCGCTTGGTCACATGGCGTACCTGCTGGAGGGCGCGAAAAAGCTGACAAATATTAAGTCATATCACATGACGGTAAGGGTCGACGATGAGCTGGAGGTCAGCGGGGAGTACATCTATGGAATGGTCACAAATTCCACGTCCGTAGGCGGCTTCAAAAATATTACCGGAAAAGACGTCAAGCTGGACGACGGCATGTTTGAGCTGACGCTGGTGAAGATGCCGAAAAATCTTGTGGAGCTGCAGGCGATCATAGGCGCGATGCTGACGCAGACGGCGGACGACAAATATTTCTTCCAGACACGCGGGCATGAAATCGAGCTGATATCGGAAGAACCGGTTCCGTGGGCGCTCGACGGGGAATACGGCGGCGAGCACACGGATGTATTTGTCCGGGACGCGGAAAAAGCGCTGACGCTGCTCGTTTAAGACACAGCAGGAGAGCTTGAGATTGCCCTGTTTGATAGGAAACGAGATCTGCATTCGAAAAATTGATAAGACGCATGTATTAATTCCATAAACAAATCACAAAAAAACGCTTGCTTTTTTTGCGGAAGTAGAGTAAGGTTATGGTGTTCTAAATAAGACGAATCGAGGACAAAGGCGTTCACAGAAGATGTGGACGCCTTTTTTTATGTTGCGGGACGTTTTCTGTGATATAAAGTGCTCCGCGGGATACGTTTTCTGGAAATGAGGAGGATATGATTATGAGTGAAGTGACAAATGTAGCTGCAATTTTCGGCGAAGATGTCTTCAACGACAAGGTTATGCAGGAGCGTCTGCCGAAGAAGGTTTACAAAGAACTGAAAAAGACAATTATGGAAGGGAAAGCGCTTGATCCGACGGTTGCGGATGTGATCGCCGAGGCAATGAAGAACTGGGCGGTAGAAAAAGGCGCAACCCATTACACCCATATTTTCCAGCCGCTCACCGGTGTGACGGCGGAGAAGCACGATTCCTTCATCACCGCTCCGAGAGAGGACGGCACGGTGCTGATGGAGTTTTCCGGCAAGGAGCTGATCCAGGGCGAGCCGGATGCATCTTCTTTCCCGTCGGGCGGTCTGCGCGCCACCTTTGAGGCGAGAGGCTATACAGCATGGGACTGCACGTCTCCGGCTTATGTGAGAAAGGATGCGGCTGGCGCGATCCTGTGCATCCCGACCGCATTCTGCTCCTACACGGGCGAGGCGCTTGACAAAAAGACACCGCTGCTGCGCTCCATGCAGGCGATCAACGAGCAGGCACTGAGGCTGCTTCGTCTGTTCGGCAACACGACCTCAAAGAAGGTAACGCCTTCTGTCGGACCGGAGCAGGAGTATTTCCTGGTTGACAAACAGAAATATTTAAAGAGAAAAGACCTGATCTTCACCGGACGCACACTGTTTGGCGCGATGCCGCCGAAGGGACAGGAGCTGGATGACCACTATTTTGGAGCGATCCGTCAGAGAATCGCCGCTTATATGAAGGATGTAAACGAAGAGCTGTGGAAGCTGGGCGTGACAGCAAAGACACAGCACAACGAGGTAGCTCCGGCACAGCACGAGCTGGCGGCGATTTACTCCGAGGCAAATATTGCGGTAGATCACAACCAGATGATTATGAAAACGCTGAAAAAGGTGGCGTGCCAGCACGGTCTGCAGTGTCTGCTTCATGAGAAGCCGTTTGCAGGCGTGAACGGTTCCGGCAAACACAACAACTGGTCGATCACCACGGACGACGGCATCAACCTGCTTGATCCGGGCAAAACGCCGCACGAGAACATCCAGTTCCTGCTGGTATTGACCTGTATTCTGAAGGCGGTCGACGATCATGCAGATCTGCTGCGCGAATCCGCTGCAGACGTTGGAAACGACCACAGACTTGGAGCAAACGAGGCGCCGCCTGCAATCATCTCCATCTTCCTTGGCGAGCAGCTTGAGGATGTGATCGAGCAGCTTGTAAATACAGGAAGCGCAACGCACAGC
>CABRSG010000011.1 GCA_902473545.1 uncultured Lachnospiraceae bacterium
GCAAAAGTGGGGAGACGTGACGCTGGAGGATCTGGTAGATTATCCGAAGCGCGTTTTTTATGCGGGCAGGCTGGATAAGGACTCCGAGGGACTGATTCTCATGACGAACGACGGGGAACTGCAGAATAATATTATGCGGGCGGCAAACTTTCACGAAAAAGAATATCTGGTGAAGGTTGACCGTTCTATAGAAGATACGTTTTTGAAGAAGATGGCGCAGGGCGTGTACCTGCATGAATTAAAGATAAAGACGCGCCCCTGCCGGATAGAGAAAATCGGGCGCAGAGCCTTTTGCATCGTGCTGACGCAGGGGCTGAACCGGCAGATCCGGCGCATGTGCAGCGAACTCGGTTACCAGGTGGAGGAATTAAAGCGCGTGCGTATCATGAATATCCGTCTCGGCAGCCTGCCGGTCGGACAGTACCGTGAGGCGACCGATGAGGAGCTGAGGGGAATTTGTGAGCTTAGTAAGCATTGTATTTGAGATACTGCTTGCAGGCATTAAAAGTATAAAAGGTGAAATAGTAAGAAGTGAGGTCAACCGTGGAAACAATACAGGAAAAAATCGAAGAACTGAGAAAGAAGCTGGAATATCACAGCGACCGCTACTACAACCAGGACGATCCGGAGATTTCCGATTATGAGTATGACCAGATGATGCTGGAATTAAAGGCGTTGGAGAAGGAGCATCCAGAGCTTGTCACGTCGGATTCGCCCACGCAGCATGTCGGCGGAACGGCAAAGCGCGAGGCAGGCGTGCTGGTGAAGCACCGCGTGCCGATGCTGAGTCTGTCGGATGTATTTTCCCGCGAGGAAGTGGATGCGTTCGTACAGGATATGCAGGCGCAGTTTAGCGATCCCGAATTTGTTGTTGAGACGAAGATCGACGGGCTTTCGCTGGCGCTGCGCTACACGGACGGCGTGCTGACGACCGCGATCACGCGCGGAGACGGCATTATCCAGGGGGAGGACGTTACGGAAAACGCCAGGGTCATCAAAGACGTGAAAACGCGTCTGAAGCATCCGATACCGTATCTGGAAATCCGCGGCGAGGTCTACATGACGGACGCGGCGTTTGAGAAGGTGAACGAAAAGCAGGAGCTGCTCGGCAAAAAAGTGTTTGCAAATCCGCGAAACTGCGCGGCGGGCACGCTGCGGCAGCTCGACAGCCGCATCACAAAGGAGCGCGAGCTGTCGCTTTTTGTCTTTAACATACAGGAAACACAGGGAAAAGAATTTACCACGCACACGGAGGGATACGAGTATCTGAAAAGCAACGGCATCCGTGTGATCGATCATTATAAGGTCTGCCATACGGCGGATGAGGTGTGGGCTGCGATCGAGGAGATCGGCAGCAGGCGCGGCGAGCTTGGCTACGACATCGACGGAGCGGTGGTGAAGCTGAACAGCATTGCGCAGCGGGCGATCGTGGGGGCGACCTCCAAGGTACCGCGCTGGGCGGTGGCATATAAGTATCCGCCGGAGGAGAAGGAAAGTGTGCTGCTGGATGTGGAGCTTTCCGTGGGAAGGACCGGGCGGATCACGCCGACGGCCGTTTTTGAGCCGGTGCGCCTCTGCGGGACAAGTGTTTCCCGCGCGACGCTGCACAACCAGGATTTTATTGACGATCTGGATATCTGCATCGGCGATACGATCGTAGTTTATAAATCGGGCGAGATTATCCCGAAAATCCGGGCGGTAAAAAAGGAAAAGCGTCCGACGGGTGCAACACGCTTCCGGATTCCCGATGTCTGTCCGGTCTGCGGCGCGCCGGCGGTGCGCGAGAAGGACACTGCAGATATCAAATGCACCGGCAGTAATTGTCCGGCGCAGCTTGAGCGCCACATTATTAATTTTGTCGGGCGCGACGCCATGGACATTAAGGGCTTTGGCGCAAATTATATTATCGAGCTGGTGCGCCTTGGTTATCTGAAAAATGCTGCCGACATCTTTTCGCTGAAAGAGCACCGGGAGGAGCTGATCGGGCAGGGCATCATCGGCAAGGAGAAAAATACCGATAAGCTTCTGAAGGCGATCGAGGATGCAAAGGCGAACCAGCCTGACCGTCTGCTGACAGGTCTTGGTATTCAGGGCGTCGGCAAGGCAACAGCAAGGTCGCTTATGAATCATTTTGGAACGATGGAAAAGCTGGCGGCTGCATCGCAGGAGGAGCTGGAAACCGTTTCCGACATCGGCAGCATCAGCGCGGAGGCGATCAGACGCTTTTTTGAAGACGAAGAGAATCGCAGGCTGCTTGAGGAAATGAAGAAGGCAGGTGTCAATATGGAGGCGGAAATCGCAGAGACGGGCACTGTTTTTGCAGGCAAGACCTTTGTGGTGACGGGAACGCTGCCGACGATGGGCAGAAGCGAGGCGGCTGCGCTGATTCAGAGGCTTGGCGGCAAGGCGGCAGGCTCTGTGTCGAAGAAAACCAGTTATGTGTTGGCGGGTGAAAATGCAGGAAGCAAGTTGACAAAAGCACAGCAGCTTGGCATTCCGGTAATCAGTGAAGAGGAATTCCTGGAAATGGCGGCTGCAGAGAATTAGAGGTAGCTATATGGAAAACGAAAAGGAGAAAGAAAAGCAACTGTTGACGAAGCCGAAGGAGAAGCTGCAGCAGGGAAAACAGGGAATCCTGCAGGTTGTTTTTGGGCGTACCGGCATCATCTTTTTGCTGGCTCTGGTGCAGCTCGGCATTTTACTGATCTGTTTCAAGCTGATCCGTGACTATGTATTTGTTACTTATTGGGGCATGGTGTTTTTAGGTCTGTGGCTTGTGGTCGCGATAATCAGCAAACCGGGAAATCAGGCGTTTCAGATTGCATGGCTGGTGCCGATACTGACCGTGCCGGTGTTTGGCTCGCTGTTTTATCTGTATGTTTATACACAGCTCGGCAGCAGGCAGCTTAACAAGCTGATCCTGGAGGAACAGGCGAATACGGCTTCGCTGGTGGAGCAGAACCATGAGACGGCTGCGAGGCTGCAGGATGAATCGCCGCAGATGGCGAATCTTGCGACCTATCTGCGCAGGGCAGGCGGAAGCGCGGTTCATCAAAACACCTCGGCACAGTATTATTCCAGCGGGGAAGCAGTGATGGAGCCGATGCTGGAGGCGCTGCGCGGCGCAAAGAAATTTATTTTCCTGGAGTTCTTTATTATCAATAAAGGCTTCATGTGGGATTCTGTGCTGGAAATCCTCAAAGAGAAGGTGCGGGAGGGCGTGGAGGTGCGCCTGCTTTACGATGGGACGAACGAGGCGTTTCGTCTGCCGCACGATTACCCGCAGGAGCTGGAGAAATACGGGATTAACTGCCGCGTGTTTGCGCCGATCATTCCGGCGCTTTCCACGACGCAGAATAACCGCGATCACCGCAAGATTCTGGTGGTGGACGGCGAGATGGCGCTGACCGGCGGCTTCAACCTGGCGGATGAATATATCAATCGCAAGGAGCGTTTCGGTTACTGGAAGGACGCTGCAATCATTATCAAAGGAGACGCGGTGAAGAGCTTCACGCTGATGTTTCTGCGGATGTGGAAGGTGACCAATCCCAGAAAGCAGGAAGCGGAGGATTATCGGAAATATATTGACGTGCAGCCCGCGGAGAGAACAGGCAAAGAGAGCGGCTATGTACTGCCGTTTGACGACAATCCGCTGGACGGCGAGCAGGCAGGCGAGCTTGTCTATATGGATATTCTGAATACCGCAAAGCGTTATGTGCATATTATGACGCCGTATCTGGTGCTCGATCACGAGATGATTGTTGCGCTTACGTATGCGGCAAAGCGCGGTGTGGATGTAAAAATTATGATGCCGCACATACCGGACAAAAAATATGCTTTCCTGCTGGCGCGCACCTACTATGGTGAACTACTGGATGCAGGCGTGCAGATTTTTGAATTTGAGCCGGGGTTTGTTCATACAAAGGCGATCGTATCCGACGACGAAAAAGCGGTTGTGGGGAGCATCAACATGGACTTCCGTAGCTTCTATCTGAGCTTCGAGTGCGGCGTGCTGCTCTACCGGAACACAGCTGTCGCCGAGCTGGAAAATGACTTTCATACTACGCTTGAAAAGTGTCTGACGGTAACGCACGATTTCTATAAAAAACAGCCGCTTATCTGCCGGATCGCAGGAAAGGTTCTGCGGCTCATTGCACCACTGATGTGAATGCATAGCAACGAGCGCATGGCCGAACGGGAAATACGGGGGTTGCTTGCAGCCAGCCGGATTTCACGGAGGACATATGTGAGTGTAACAAACAATGAGGAAACCGGAGGTTTCCGAATATGCGCTCGTTGCGTAAGGAAAGCATGGATAATAGGAGGACTCTACTATGCCAGTTAAAGTACAGGGTGAATTGCCCGCAAAGGAAATTTTAGAGAGAGAAAATATATTTGTGATGGACGAGAATCGCGCTGTCCACCAGGACATCCGTCCGATCGAAATTGCAATTTTAAATCTGATGCCGCTGAAAGAGGAGACGGAGCTGCAGCTTTTGCGTTCGCTCTCCAACACACCGCTTCAGCTCAATATCACCTTTATGATGGTATCCGGGCATCAGTCGAAGAACACCTCCACGAGCCATCTGAACCAGTTTTATGTGACCTTTGACGAGGTAAAGGGGAAGATGTTCGATGGAATGATCATTACCGGCGCGCCGGTGGAGCAGCTTGAATTTGAAGAGGTAGATTACTGGGATGAGCTGGTGACGATCATGGACTGGACGAAGACGCATGTGACGAGCACCATCCATCTTTGCTGGGGAGCGCAGGCGGCGCTGTACCATCATTTCGGCATGAAAAAGCGTCCGCTGGACAAGAAGATGTTCGGTTTGTTCTGGCATAAGGTTTCCAACCGCAAAATCCCGCTGGTGCGCGGATTTGACGACGTTTTTCTCGCCCCGCATTCCCGTCATACGGAAATTTCGGCGGAGGATATCCACAGATGCAAAGAGCTGATGGTGCTTGCGGAATCTGAGGAAGCGGGCGTGTTCCTCACGATGACGCATGACGGACGGCAGATCTTTGTAATGGGGCATCCCGAATACGATCGCGTCACCCTGGACGGCGAGTATAAGCGGGATCTCGGAAAAGGACTTCCGATCGAAATGCCGAAAAACTATTACCGTGACGATGATCCGGCAAATCCACCGCTTCTGATGTGGAGATCACATGCTAACAATATGTATACAAACTGGCTCAATTACTATGTATACCAGGTGACGCCCTACGACCTCATGGGAACGCCCGATTTTTCGAGTATTTAAGCAATTATCGGGGAGGATAATTGCAGTGAGAAATGTAGCGATTGGTTTGCAGGAATTTGCAGCGCTGGATGAATACAGGATGGGCGGGCGGAAGGAAGAAGTGAAGCAGTGGTATGACGGCTTTACTTTTGGATGCTGCAAGGATATCTATAATCCGTGGTCGATTCTGAACCTGCTGGATAAAAAGAAGTTTAGTACCTATTGGGCAAATACAAGCTCGAACAGTCTGGTAAGCAAGCTTCTGCGGGAGGGAAACCGCCGGATTAAGGAAAAATTTGAAGCGCTTCTGCAGGGAGAAACCATACAGACTGCGATTGACGAACAGATTGTCTATAATCAGCTTGATGAGAACGAGACGGCAATCTGGAGTCTTCTGCTGGCAGGCGGGTATCTGAAGGTATTAAGCTATGAACGGGAAGAGCTGCTTAAATATGGCGAAGAGGCGCGATATGAATTAACGCTTACGAATTACGAAGTGAAGCGCATGTTTCATGGAATGGTGCGCGGCTGGTTTAAAAGTGTGGATGCGGACTATAATGATTTTGTCAAATCAATGCTGCAGGGCGATGTCAAAGCTATGAATGCATATATGAATGAGATTTCACTTGAAATATTCAGCAGCTTTGATACCGGGAAACGGGTGTCATGCAGAGTGCCGGAGCGTTTTTATCATGGTTTTGTTCTTGGGCTGCTGGTAGATCTGCAAGGCAGATACATCATTACTTCTAACCGTGAGAGCGGATTTGGCAGATATGATGTTATGCTAAGTCCAAGGGATAGGGCAAAGGATGATGCGATTTTGATGGAATTTAAGGTGCGTGATGCAGTTGACGAGCAGACTCTGATGGACACGGCACAGTCGGCACTTTATCAGATAGAGAAAAAACAATATGCGGCACAATTGATTGCAGATGGAATTGCAAAAGAGCGGATCCACAGCTATGGATTCGCCTTTGAAGGAAAAAAGGTGCTGATCGTGAGTAAAGAAAAAGACCCGAATCCTGGTTGAGATTCGGGTTTTTGAAGCTTTGCAGATATTCAATCCCGCGTGGTGCCTCCAGACACATAGCTGACTGGAAGGCAGACCAGCGGCGGTCTGCGTGAAAGGTTTTCCTGGAACAACAGCTCCACACATGTTTCTGCAATATCGGGGACAGGCTGTTCGATGGTCGAACAGAGATATTTTCCATCGCCGAACAAGCGAACGCCGTCGAATCCGATGACCTGCACATCCTCCGGCACCCGGATATCCAGCTCGGAGAGCATGCCGAGGATAGTGTGGGCAATCAGGTCCGTCACGCAGAAGATGCCGTCAAAGTCCAGTTTTCCATTGTGTATATGATCCTTTAAAAAGGTGCGAAATCCTTCGAAGGAATCGCCGTCCTCCAAAATTTTCATCTCATAAGGGAGATTTCTGGCAAGGCAGCCGTTTTCAAAGCCCGCCTTTCGTTTGTTTGGTTCATTGTTCAGAGAGGAGCCGATGCGCAGGAAAGCGACCTTTTTACAGCCGAGCTCTGCAAGCTTCTCAGCGGCAAGCTGTCCACCTGCAAAATTGTCACTGGCGACGCATGGAATACGTGGATTGATGACACGGTCAATTGCTACAAATGGAACGTCATCCCCAATCACTAGATTTGGATTATAGGTCAGTCCGATAATGCCGTCCACCTTATTCTGCGTCACCATTGTAAGATATTCCTGCTCAATAGCCTGGTCATAATCGGTTGAGCAGAGAAGCATCTTGTAGCTGCGCTTCAGCAGCGCCAGATTAATATGATAGGTCAGATCTGCAAAAAAATTGTTGCAGGTATTTGGAATAAGCAGTGCAACGGTATAGGTTTTGTTTGTTTTTAGCGCCTGCGCATAGCTATTGACCTGATAGCCAAGCTTTTCAATGGCTGCATCGACTTTTCTTTTATATTCATCTTTTACCCGGATGCCATTTACAACCTTGGAGACGGTACCAAGCGCAACGCCGGCTTCTTTTGCCACATCCTTCATAGTGGGAGCGGAGCTGTTCTTTTTCATTGTCGTTTACCTCACTTATCTCTGACTGCTTCCCGATAAACAGAAAATACATGTAACGATTCATGAACATGAAAGATATCCGTGATTATTATAGGGAATCTGTATGCTTTGTTATAATTATATCTAATATTCTGAAAAAAGTAAATACTTTTAATCAACAGACAAAACGAAACGTTTCACGAAAATATCAATACAAAATATGCACAAAATGACGGTGATAAAATTGTGAAAATCAAATAAAATATAAATATCAAACAAATTTATTTAGAGAAAGGATTGACAGGACACAAAATAGATACCGGACAAAAGCCTTTAGGAAAACGCATCATGGATCACTGGCAGCTATATGCAATGCTTCTGATCCCGGTAGTACTTACCATTATTTATAAGTACATACCGATGTACGGAATACAGATAGCATTCCGCAATTATAAGGCAAACCGCGGATACTGGGGAAGCCAGTGGGTGGGAATTGACTGGTTTAAGCGCTTTTTCAGCTCACCGAACTGCTTTCGGATGATTAAGAATACGGTTCTGCTGAGCTTTTACAGTCTGATGTGGAGCTTTCCGATCCCAATTATTCTGGCGCTGATGATCAATCAGCTTCGCTTTAAGCGTTACAAGCGGATCGTGCAGACGGTGTTGTATGCACCTCATTTTATTTCCATTATGATCGTCTGCGGCATGGTGAGAATTTTCCTCAGTCCGTCGGGTGGTCTGATAAATCTGCTGCTTGGTACCTCCATCGACTTTATGACAGAGGCTTCCGCGTTCCGTACCATATACATTGCCTCCGGCATCTGGCAGGATGCGGGATGGGGAATCATCGTATATATGGCTTCCCTGGCAAATGTTGACCCGGCGCAGTACGAGGCGGCGCGTATTGACGGAGCTTCCATGTTCCAGCGCATCCGCTACATTGATTTCCCGGCGCTGGTTCCGCAGATTGTACTGATGCTCATTATGAGTGCGGGAAATCTGATGAATGTCGGCTTTGAGAAGGTGTGGCTGCTGCAGACAGATTTAAACAAGGCGACCAGCGATGTTATCTCAGTATATGTGTATCAGCAGGGTATCGAAAATGCCAAGTACAGCTATTCCACAGCGGTCGGGCTGTTTAATACAGTAGTGAACGTGGTGCTGTTGATTGCTGTGAACAGGATAACAAAGAAGCTGTCGGACGACGTAAGCTTTGTGTAGAGGGGGATAGACATGAGAAAAAAGGCAAAAACAGGACAGCCTCACGGTCTTTCGGACCGGTCGAGCGATATCATACTCGTTGTGATCTGTGCAGTGATTCTGCTGGTTGTAGCGTATCCGCTTTACTATGTGCTGGTGGCATCCGTATCAAATCCGTACGATGTGTATGCGGGCAAAACCTTTCTTTTGCCGAGCCAGTTTACGCTGGAGGGTTATAAAGCGGTGTTCGCAGAGGCGAAAATCGCGACGGGCTATCTTAACAGCATCAAATACACGGTAATCGGCACAATATTTTCGGTGGGAATGATATATCTGACAGCGTATCCGCTGAGCGTGAAAAAGCTGCCCGGAAGAAAGTTCCTCAGTATTTTCTTTATTATTACCATGTATTTTGGCGGTGGTCTGATCCCGACCTACCTGGTTGTAAAACAGACTGGACTGATTGGAAATATGTGGGCGCTGTTTCTGCCGGGCGGTGTAGCTGTGGGAAACATGATCATTGTGCGAAATTTCTTTGAGCACAGTATGCCGGGCGAGCTGATCGAGGCGGCGCAGATTGACGGCGCTTCCCAGTGGACGACGTTTATCAGGATTGTCGTACCGCTTTCTCGTTCCATCATGGCGGTTATGGTGGTGTTCAGTATGGTGGCTTATTGGAATGACTGGTTTACGGCGATGATTTATCTGCCGGGTGACGCACAGGCGCCGCTGCCGCTGGTGCTTCGCTCCATTTTGATCAAGAGCTCCGCAAGCGCAAGCCAGGCAAGCACAATTTCCGGCGGTTATGCAGAGCTGAACAGACTGACGGAGATGATAAAATTTGCATCTATCATTGTAGCGGCGGCACCGATGCTGGTGATCTATCCGTTCGTTCAGAAATATTTTGAAAAGGGCTTTATGGCTGGTGCGGTAAAGGGTTAATAAAAATAACATATAAAATTTCAAGGAGGAAGAAAGAAATGAAGAAAATGTGGTCAAGGATTGCGGTGTGTGCAGCGGCGGCAGCGCTTGCGATGTCGGGAACAGCAATGGCGGAGGGACAGACAGAATTTGATATTATGGGCGGACAGAGCGCACTCAGCCCAGGCTATTCTGATAATGCTGTGCTGAATCAGCTTGCGGAAAATGCAGGCATTACGATCAACTGGACAACGATGAGCGATTCCTTAAGCGAGCAGGTGAATATCCGTATTGCGGGTGGCGAGCTGCCGGATGCCTTTATTGGCGTAGGATTTTCTAATTATGATTTAACGACCTATGGCGCTGACGGTACATTTATTGACCTGACAGAATATATAAATGCGGAGACGATGCCGAATCTGACAAAGATTCTGGAGGAACATCCGGGCATTTACAGCGCTATTACCATGAGCGACGGCGGCATCTATGGCCTGCCGGCGGGCGAGCAGATGGGCACAGCCGGCATCGGCAGGGAAGAGGACTACAGTATCTATACCATCCCGCAGTTCTCTATGATCAATAAGGCATGGCTGGATGATCTGGGACTGGAAGTGCCGACCACTCTGGACGAGCTGCACGATGCGCTGGTTGCATTTAAGGAAAACGATATGAGCGCAAAATACTATGGAAACGATGCAGGAACCACGCTGCCGATGAGTACAGGCTTTGACGAGTGGTGCTGGGGACAGAATATCTTCTATGCAGGCTTTGGCTTTACAAACTGGCCGAATGATGTCTGCAACGATCTGGTGCTGCGCGACGACGGAACGGTGGATTTTGTCTGCGCGACGGACGAATACCGCCAGGCGATCACCTATTTCCATGACTGGTTTGCGGAAGGGCTGATCGATCAGGAAATGTTCAGCCAGGATACGACGCAGCTTATGTCCAAGTGTTCCCAGGGGTATGTTGGCGTATCTACCTGGTGGTATATTGAGGAGCTTATGGGTGAGCATGCAGAGGATTACGTATTCCTGCCGGTGCTCGACGGACCGGATGGCAGTCATAATGTAACCGTGCGGACCGGCGGCGCGACCAACAGCGGAAATTTAAGCATCACAGAGAGCTGCGAGGATCCGGCGGCGCTGCTTGCATACTTTGACCAGTGGTATGATCCGGAAATTGTTATGCAGCTTCAATATGGACCAATTGACGTATACTTTACTTCACAGGACGAAAACGGCGTATGGCAGAGCATTACGGATGAGAAGGCTCAGGAGAAATACGGAAAGAGCGCGGGAGAGCTGAAGGGACAGTACGAGGTTTATGGACCGAAGCTCATCCTCAGCGATTATTACTCCACAACCTTTGCGATGGAGCCGCGCGCGATTGAGAGACTGACAGATTTATACGATTTCTGGATGCCATATGTGGACAGCACAGCAGTGTATCCGGTTGACTGCGTATTTACCGAGGATGAGCTGGATACCATCGACTATTACAAGGCGGATTTTGAAGACGCGGTTGCAGAACAGGAAGGATTGTGGTTGAAGGATGGCGCGCCGACAGACGAGGAGTGGGAAGCCTACGTATCCCGTCTGAATGATGCCTGCGGAATGGAGGATCTGAAGCAGGCATACCAGGATGCATATGACCGATATGTGAGTGGGTTATAAGGCGGGGCTGCACAGAGAAGGGGACTCTTTAAGGCACCACTTCCGGATTGCGGAATGCAGAAAAAGTAACAATGGGAGGACAGTATGATCAGCAGGACACTCAGAGATGCGAGAAAATATGAAGAGGAAGCGGAAAAGAGCATAACGGCAGAAGAAAGACCTCTCTTTCATCTTTCACCGCGTACGGGGTGGATGAACGACCCTAACGGATTTTCCTTCTATCGCGGAAAATATCATTTGTTTTACCAGTATTATCCGTATGCGGCGCACTGGGATGACATGCATTGGGGGCACGCGGTCAGTGACGATCTTCTGCACTGGGAATATCTTCCGGCTGCGCTGGCGCCGGATACGCAGTACGACCGGGATGGATGTTTTTCGGGAAGCGCACTGGAGCTTCCGGATGGACGGCAGATGCTTCTTTACACTGGTGTGGTGAACGAGCGTCAGCCGGACGGGAAGGATAAGGGAGTCCAGCGTCAGTGCATTGCAATCGGCGACGGTACGGATTATGAGAAGTATACGGCAAATCCGGCAGTGGATGTGGGTACGCTGCCGGAGGGGGCGGATAAATGTGAATTTCGCGATCCGAAGATATGGCAGGAGACGGATGGTACCTATTATTTTGTGGCGGCAAGTGCAGATGAGCAGCGGGATGGGCAGATCGTGCTATTTTCGAGCGGGGATGCTTTTCAGTGGAGCTTTGAAAAGACACTTGTAAAGAATGAAGGTCGTTTCGGAACGATATGGGAATGCCCGGATTTTTTTGAGCTGGACGGAAAGTGGGTGTTGCTCGCGAGCCCGATGGATATGCTGCCGCAGGGGTTTGAGTATCACAACGGGAATGGTACGCTCTGTCTGATTGGCAGCTACGACAGGGAAAATAAGGTGTTTTCGCAGGAATACGATCAGTCGATCGACTATGGAATTGATTTTTATGCAGCCCAGACGCTGAAAACGCCGGACGGCAGGCGGGTGATGATAGCATGGATGCAGAACTGGGATACCTGCAATCTGCATAAGTCGGGTCAGAAATGGCAGGGACAGATGACGATTCCGCGGGAGCTTTCCATTCGTGACGGGCGTCTTTACCAGCAGCCGGTGCGGGAACTGGAGACGATGCGCTGTAATAAGGTAGAATACCGGGATTTAAAATTCTCGGGAAATATCCGGCTTGAAGGCATCTGCGGCAGAAAGGTTGACATGGAAATTGAGGTGAAATCCGCAGAGGGAGAGCCGCTTTTCCAGCGCTTTTCAGTCCGCTTTGCTAAGAACGATCAGTATCAGACCTCCGTCAGCTTCCGACCATATGAATCAGTAGTAAAGCTGGACCGTAAATTTTCCGGGTCCCGCCGTGCTATCATTCATCAGAGAAGATGCAGGGTAGCCGGTCCGAAGGACATCATCAAAATGCGGCTGATTCTGGACGAGTACAGCGTTGAGGTTTTCATTAATGATGGCGTGCAGGTGCTCTCGGGGACGATATTCACGGAACCGCAGGCGCAGGAAATCTGTTTTTACACAGATGGAACAGCAAGCATGAATGTGGTAAAATATGATCTGGAACCTTTAAAATGACGGGCATTTGTCCGTCATTTTTTTAAAAATTTTATAAGATTTGTTATTATTCGTACTTGAAAAAAGTCGGACGTGCGGAAAGCCGGGTTTTCTGTGCGCTGCTGACGGCATATAACCTTTTTCGCCTGCGCAGGGAAATAAAGGGGCTGTGTCTGCTTGCCTAACCTGTTTATTCATGCTAAGATAAAGCAAACGAAGGAGGCGCTGCGCCGTTATCTTCAGGAAGAGTTTGCGGTTGAGGCGGTTGTGCAGGAAAATGTTGAGTATAGCGATAGTGGAGGATTCAAAGACAAGCGCGAATCGGCTCTCGGAGTTTCTGGAGCGTTTTTCCGCGGAGAATGGGGAAGCGGTCAGACATGTGTGGTTTACGGAGCTTGAGCCGTTTCTGGAAAATTATCACTTCCAGTTTGATATCGTGTTTCTGGATATTGAGCTGCCGGACGGAAACGGGATGGAGGCGGCAAAGAGGCTGCGGAAAAAAGACCCGCTGGTGGTGCTGGTTTTTATCACGCATCTGATGCAGTATGCGGTGAACGGATACGAGGTGGACGCCCTCGACTATATGGTAAAGCCGATCCGGTATCCGGCGTTTGCGCTGAAAATGAAGCGGGCCATCCGGCAGTGCCGGGAGGTAAAGGATGAGAAAATCCTGCTGGATGCAGGAGAGCAGACCATACGGCTGGCGGCGTCTGCAATCAAATATATAGAAATATACAAGCATCATATTGTTTACCATACGGAGAATGGGGATTATGAAACCTACGGCGCATTGAAGCAGGTGGAAGGCCTGCTGCCGGAGCGCGATTTCTTCCGGATCGGCAGCTCCTATATTGTGAATTTCCGTCATATCGAACAGGTAGGCGGACAGTATGTGACGATCGATGGAAAGGAGCTTCCCATCAGCAGGCTGCGCAAGAAGGAATTTCTGGAGGCATGTCACCGGTATTATATGGGAAAAGTGTTGAGGTGAACAGATGGTTTTTGAATGGATCGCGTATTTCTTACAAAATGATTTCAACTTTTTTCTCAGCATGTGTATTGGCGTGATGATGGCGGGGCATAACCTGAAAAAAAGGTCATGCCCCTGGGTGCGGTTTTTGCTGTATGTGCCTCTGATGCTTGCCTGGAGTATGGTATTTCAAAGTGCGGAAAAAGGCGGCTGGATAAAGTATCTGACTGCCTTTGCAATTACCTTCGTGTGGACATTGCTGTTGTTTGAGTGCCGCATGATTACAGCGCTGTATTGCGTGACAGCGGCTTATTGTCTGGAGCATATTGCGCAGAGAGGGCATGTGCTCATCTGCTGCATTACCGGGATTGCGGATGGATGGCAGCAAAAAGTGATATTGTATGTGATGATCGTGCTTGTATTTCTTGCAGGCGATTTTCTGGCGCTGAAAGGGAGAGCTTTTCGGGAAGAGGATATACAGGGAGAAGATCGTCTGTTCGTAATTCTGGCATTTATCGTGATTCTTGCGGATATTGTTCTCAGTCTGGCGATGATGGATGTATATTTTTCAACGGGAAATGAAAAATTGCGCATCTGCACTCATCTAATGTCAATCATGATATCCGTTCTTGCGCTGATCGTGAGCGTGAGCCGGTTCCGCGAGAGCGCCGCCAGGAGGGAGCAGATGATGATAAGGCAGCTCCTTGATACGGAGGAAGAAAAATATCAGCGTGAAAAAGCGGTCACGGAGGTGATCAACCGGAAGTGTCACGATTTGAAATATTATCTGGAGGGTCTGCAGGGACAGGTAAGCCAGGATGAGCTGAAGGAAATCAGAGCGGCGGTGGATGTGTACGAATCCGGCTTTCACACAGGAAATGGTACGCTGGATGTAGTGCTTACCAATAAAAATTTGCTGTGTCAGAGTAAAAATATCGAGTTTACCTGCATTGCGGATGGAAAAATACTGTCGTTTATGAAAGAGCAGGATATCTACACGCTGTTTGGAAATCTTCTGGATAACGGGATCGAGGCGGCGGGAAAGCTTGCCGAACCAGACAAACGAATCATTTCCATGACAGTGACGGAAAAGAACGGATTGGGCTTTATCCATATGGAAAATTATTATCAGGATACGGTTATATTTGAGAACGGTATTCCAAAAACGACGAAGCAGGACAGGCAGAATCATGGGTATGGCACGCAGAGTATCCGTTACCTTGCGGAAAAATACGGCGGGGATATGCAGATGCAGACGGAGGCGGATATCTTTCTGACGGATATTATGATCCCGGTTCAGAGGACAGCTTCATGAGCCGGGGAACAAACGGATACAAATTTTATAAAAGCAGGAAGGAACCTCGAAGCGGGGTTCTTTTTTTGTGCCGATTAAGCTGTGAAAACTGCAGATTAAGCTGAGAACCTTGCGGGAGACGTGTGAGGCGGATACAATCCAGATAAAAAGAAACGGAGGGAGAGCGTATGGTTTCAGTTGCGATCGTAGAAGATGATCCGGGCTATACAAAACGGCTGCAGGAGTATTTAAAGAGATACGAGGAGGAATACCGGGAGCCGCTTCAGGTGACAGCCTACTCTGACGGGGATGAGATCGTCGAAAATTACCGCGGGCAGTTTGATCTGATCCTGATGGATATTGAGATGCGTTTTATGGACGGCATGGCGGCGGCTGAGCAGATCAGGAAGCAGGATTCGCGGGTAATCATTATTTTTATCACGAATATGGCGCAGTACGCGATCCGCGGCTATGCGGTGGACGCCCTTGATTATGTGCTGAAGCCGATTTCGTACTTTGCGTTCAGCCAGAGGATCAGGCGGGCAATGGGACGGATGAAAAAGCGGGAGGAGCATTATGTGACGGTAAACGCAAAGAACGGCGTATATAAAATTCCGGCGTCGCAGCTTTGCTGGGTGGAGAGCCAGGGGCACCGCCTCACCTACCACACAAAGGACGCGCAGTATGAATCGACGACTGCCAGTATCGGCAAGCTGGAAAAGGAGCTTGGCAGTGTTAATTTTTTTCGCTGCAACAAATGCTACCTAATAAATTTGCGTTTTGTCACCGGAATTGACAAGGACGATGTCCTGCTTGGCGATAAGAATATTCCGGTCAGCCGGGCGAAAAAGAGTGATCTGAAAAAGGCGCTTGTGACGTATATGGGGGAGGCGATGAAATGAGCGGCGTGATCGGTATGGTGCCGGATATCCCAAGCGATTGCAGAGTGGATGTCCTGCGTGGTCTGCATCTGCCTGTACCGCCGGGAGCATCATCTGCCGCTGCGTCCGGAAAAAAAGGAAGCGGCTATCTGCCTGGGCGCGTTAGCGTTACTTTTACTTCTGCAGCACGCGCTTGGCGTGATTAACGTGATATTCTGGATCCCGGGAATGCTTGCAGCGGCTTTTGTGATGTATAGCATGATTACAGTATGCTGCGACATGGGGCGGACGGCGGCGGGTTACTGGCTGGCGTTCTCGTTTATGCTTGCGGAGGTGTCGGCGGCGCTGGAATGGCAGCTCTATTACTTTTTTGCGGCGGAGGGCGGAGACTTTGCGGGAAATACAGGGTCTGCGTTTTTCATGCTGGCAGTGTACGGCGCGCTTTTTGCGGGCGTTTACTGGTTTCAGAGCGCAAGGAGTCATCAGTGGGCGGAGATTACGATGCGGGAAATGCTCACATCTGTTCTGATTGCCGCGATTACCTTTGCGCTGAGCAATTTAAGTTATATTTTTTCGGACACGCCGTTCAGCACCTCTCTTATATCAACCATTACCTCATAAACACCCTGCTGCGGATAATCGCCGTAAATATTATTATCAGCGCCTCTGCCGGACTGATATCCCTCACCGCCTTCCTGCAGCTCGCCAATCACCGGTCGCTCGTAGGAAACCACAAAACCATCTGCTGTCATTCCCAGCGGCAGTTCCTGTCCTTCCTGCAGTGTCACAGAAAAATCAGAGGTATCTTCGCACTGAATATTTGCCGAATTATTTGTGCCATAGTAAACGGTCGCCGTCAGATTATAACTGCTTGCAAAGTTCTGATACTGGTTGGAATTTACACGGGTCGCGACGGTTATATCACTGTGCCGGATGTAAAACTGACGATCAACGTGGTCAGCCCGTTCCAGGTAAATGATGAAATCGTGATGGCGACAGCGGAGAGCAATCCGGTGATTGAACTGACACAGGGAGAAGCGGCGGAGATTCTGATTGATTCGGAACCGTTTGCTTACCAGGCGATGCTCTCGCAGGGACAGATTACAAACTGGTATACGAAGAGCGATGCAAAATATCTGCGCGATGAGGAAAAGACCCATGCGGACGGAACAACCATTCCGTATGACGAGGTTGAAGAAAAGCACGAACTGAATTATTCTGTGGAAGGGACGCTTCCGGAGGGGATCACTGCTGAAGTACAGACAGGCACAGCGTATGGTCTGCGCACAAACAAGGCGTTTGAGATAGTGACTGGCCTGAAGCTTTCCGGTACAGCGACGGCTCCGGGCGAGTATGAGGTGACAGTGCGTGAAAATGTACCTTACTGCAGAGCGCTGGCGGGCATCTGGCTGCTGCCAACCGACGAACTGACAGTAGAGCAGAACTTTACCATTATCGTTAAATAGTGACATATTGTTTAAGAAAAAGGAAACCTGGCGGCAGCGGCTGGCGGGCTTCCTTTCCGAAACAGGTAGAAGGAGGATTTTAGAGGATGAGAAAATTTAGAAAAATCAGTACAATGGCGCTTGCGGCAGCATTTTCCATGAGCCTGTTTTTATCGGGCAGCGTTTCCGCGGAAATGGCATCGGCGCTGGATGAGAGCAAAAAGGTAGAAAAGATTGAAGTAGGAACCAGCCCGGATAAAACGGCATATGTATCCGGCGAGGAATTTTCGCTGGAGGGCGGTTCTATCATTGTTACATACGACGACGGCACTACGGCGGAGCTGCCGATGACGGCAGACTGTTTCAGTGTAAAGGAACCGGGCATGAAATCCTCCGGCACGAAAACAGTAACCATCAAGTGCGACAAAAAATCAGCGAGATTTACGGTTGAGGTGGCTGACAGCAACTTTGCGGTAATCTACGATCAGAATTACGAGGGCGCCCGGAGGCGGACACAGTAGAGGTCGTGAAAGGGCAGAAGGCGGAAAATACGGTTCCGGAGCGGGAAGGCTATGAATTTGTCGGCTGGTACACGGACGCCGATTTCACGAGAGCATATGATTTTGAAGCAGAAATTACAGAGAATGTCAGCCTGTATGCACTCTGGAAAAAGACCGGAGCGGAATACGTGGATGTGACCTTTGATTATGGATATTACGGAAAAGAGCTTAGCAGCTACAGCTATCCGACAGAGAGCGGAGCCGGCGTCGCAAAACCGGTGAATGATCCGGTGCGTGAGGGCTACACTTTCGCGGGATGGGTGGACGAAGCCGGGAACGCCTATGATTTTGATGCGGCAGTGACGGCTCCGGTGACGGTTACCGCTTCCTGGGAGAAAGCGGTGAGCGGTGTGCAGACTTATGTGTTTGAGGCGGAGGATACCAATCTGTCCGGAAAGACCGGACCGGCGATTTCCGGTACGGCAAATGAAATCGGCATGATTGTGGTGAGCGAGGGACTTGGCGCAAGCAATGACCGGAGCGTGGGCTATCTGTATCAGTATGGAAATTCCCTGGAGTTTTATATTGCGGCGGATGAGGACCTTACGGATGTTACACTGTCGATCAGTCTGTCTGCCGAGATGGAAGATCTGACGCTGACGCCGGATACCTTCGGCATGTATCTGAATGACGAAAAGCTGATGTACGATACGATTGAAATCACGGATGTACCGGCGTTTGATGCGATGTCCTACGTTGCGGAGAGCGTACCGTTCCAGTATTATCTGATTGGGGAAAATCTGACGCTGAAGAAGGGTGCAAACCTGGTGAAGCTGGTGACAGAAAATAATGACGCTTATACCGGAACAACGATGGTTGCCCACGCGCCTCTGGTGGATGCACTGAAGGTGGAGACGGAGGGCGTTGTCATCTGGGATGAGAATTTTGGCGTACCGGCACTGGAAAACTATCAGCATTGAGGTGAAGGAATATGAAGAGTAAGTTGTCAACAAAGGCAGTCCGCATCTGGATGATTGTGACGGCGCTTCTGCTGGTTTTGACGGTTACGGTGAATGCACTGGCAAGCACAATGTTCAGCGGTCTGTTTGACACTGTTTTCGGCGGAGTACGTCCGATTTATGATGAATCGACGACATCCATGTATCCGGCAACTGGTGCGTCCAGTAAAGAGGAAGCCCTGAGAAATGCACAGGAATTTAATATCCGGCTGGCAGAGGAAGGATTTGTACTGCTGAAAAATGAAGGAAATGCTCTGCCGCTTGAGAAGGGCGCAAAAATCAGCGTTTTTGGAAAAAACAGCGTAAATCTTTCCTATGGCGGCAGTGGGTCCGGCGGATTTGACACCACGAATAGCAAGGATCTGTACGACAGCCTTGAGAACGCGGGCTTTTCTACAAATCCCGAGCTGAAAAAGTTTTATGAGAACGACAGCGCTTCCGGGGCAAAGCGTGAGGCAAATTCCAGCGACCTGGACAGCGGCGATAACCAGAAAATTGCAGTGGCGGAGACACCGCAGAGCAAATATACGGACGAAGTGAAAAACAGCTATGCACAGTACAGCGACGCTGCAGTGGTTGTCATTACCCGTATCGGCGGCGAGGGCTTCGACCTTCCGCGCTATCAGGGCGATACGGAGGGTGCAGTCAGCGAGGATTCCCATTATCTGGAGCTGGATGCCAACGAACGCGATATGCTGGCGGCTGTCTGCGAGGCAGGTTTTGAGCACGTGATTGTACTGTTTAACATTCCGTCAAGCTTTGAGGCAACGTTCCTAACAAATCCGGAATATGCAGAATTTGCGGATAAGATTGATTCGGCAATATGGATTGGTTTTACCGGAAGCACCGGCATCATGGCGCTTGGTGAAATCTTAAACGGCAGCGTGAATCCGTCCGGCAAGCTGCCCGACACCTGGGCTGCCGATTTTTCGGCAAATCCGACTTTTGTTAATTTTGGTACCGGAAGCAATCCGGAGTGCAGCGATAAGTATGACGGCGGCATGTATTATTTTGTGGACTACGAGGAAAGCATTTATGTGGGCTATCGGTATTATGAGACGCGTGGATTTACAGATGGAGAGGAGTGGTATAACGAAAATGTCGTATATCCGTTTGGCTATGGACTGAGCTACACAACGTTTGACTGGAAGGTGAGTGAGCCTTCGGATACATCCATTACAAAGGATGGAACAATTTCCGTGGACGTAGAGGTGACAAACACCGGCAGCGTAGCAGGCAAAGATGTTGTGCAGCTTTATGTGGGCGCGCCGTATTATGAGGGCGGCATTGAAAAATCACATAAGGTACTGGCGGG
>CABRSG010000012.1 GCA_902473545.1 uncultured Lachnospiraceae bacterium
CGGAGCCATCCTGCCAGTTTACATAATAATGATCAAAATGGTCCGCATAATTCCAGATTTTGTATCTCAGATTGCCATGCCCCGGCACCATGCTTTTCGATTTCAGATTTCTCCAGTTGCGGTACCACCGCTCCATCTCCGCGGTAATGTGCGGCGGTCTCACACGATAGGTCGCCACATAGCCGGAGCCGTCCTCAAACATGCAGTAGCCGAGCTCCACTTTGTCATAACCATACGGTTTTAAAAGGTCCATAAAGTTTTCCGGACGGATTGCATCCTCCACCTTCATCGGCTTCTGGATAATCTGTATTTCCAGCGGAGAGGGCATATGCAGCGGATATTTGTAAAAATACTTTGCCAGCGGCATCTTTTCCTCCTCCGGGAACAATTTCTGACGTACCTTTACGATATTATCGTCATCGGTATCGATAATTTCTTTGTCAATCTCAATAAACATCCTGAATCTCCTTTCTGTTTCCGGTAACAGTTCAGGCGGACTGCCCTTTTACGATTACTGTTACGAATGCTGCCCTGCTTTTCTTCTGTGCGAATGCTTATGTACATCTGTTGCCACTTTTCCTTCCTGTGCCAGACGGATGACCTTCAGTCCATAGAAGAACATCGGGATAATCACCACCGCGCTGAGCAAATCCGCCAGCGCCTGCGTCGCCGCCACACCGTTTACGCCCCAGATTCTGGGCGCGATCAGAAGGACCGGATAAAAGCAGTAGCCCTGTCTTGCAAAGTTTGCCACCAGCGCCAGCTTTGCATTTCCAATTCCTGCAAAGAACATGTTGACCTGGGAGCTGAGCGCGTGCATAATCAGACCGAAGCACTGCAGCCGCACACAGAGCATTCCAAGCTCCATCACCTCCACGTCCGCCTGACTGTTAAAAATACGAATCAGCGGCGATGCGAAGATGAAAATGATAATCCCCATTACGATGGAGCCGCCGACCGCCATCGCGCAGCCGTAGGTGTAGCTGTCCTTCACGCGTTTCCACACCTTTGCGCCCCAGTTGAATCCGACCACCGGCTGATAGCCCTGCCCGAATCCGAGAATAAACGCAAACGGGAATTCCATGATACGGTTCGCCACGGAAAGTGCCGCCAGGGATGCTGTGGAATAGCTGCCCGCCACGCGATTGATTGCAATGGATGCCACCACGGTGAGCACCGAGCGGAAGAAGGAGCTGGAACCGATTGCCACGACCTCCTTCACATCGTTCCACACCAGTGAAAACTTACGGATGGAGATTTCCACAATCGTCGTCTTTCTCATATATGGCCAGCACAGGATCACAAAGCTGATGCATTTTGAAATTGCCGTCGCCATAGAAGCACCTGCAACACCCAGACCAAATTTGTAAATAAACAGCGGGTCCAGGAAGCAGTTCAGTATACCGCCAAAGCCGATTCCGATCATTGAATAGGTGGCGCTGCCCTCGCTTCGCAGGCACATATTTAAAATAAAGCTGCCGATCATAAACGGCGCCGCATACAGTACATAAGTGCCGTACTGTATGGAATACTCCGCGCACTCCTCCGTTGCGCCCAGCCAGTAAACAATATCGCCGAGCATCAGCTTGCCGAAAATCATGAACAGAATTCCCAGTCCGATACCGGTAAATATCGACGTCGACAGTATCCGGTTCGCGTGTTCCTCCTTCTTTGCTCCGAGAAGTCTGGAAATGTAGCTGCAGGCGCCTGCTCCAATCAGCGAACCGATTACCGTAATCATTCGCTCCAAAGAGCTGTTTACTCCCACCGCTGCCGTCGCGTTGGTTCCCAGCGTACTGACAAAGTAGGTATCCACCAGATTGTAAATCGTAGTAATCAACTGGGCGGTAATCGTCGGCACCGCCATTTTCGGAAGCAGCGTCATAATACTTTCATTCAGCATCATCTGCTTTTTTTCTTCTTTTACATTGTTTCTCATGCAATATGCCTCTCTATCCTAGAATTAATTCACATACAGATAAACTTTTTTGATTTGTCGTCCCACGCCTTATTCTCCTGTTTTTCGTAAGGCAGCGCCCGGTAGAAGAATGTAATCAGAAAAGAACATATCCCTGAAAAGAAGTAAAACAGCGGTACCGTCACCGCCCCTGCGGAAAGTCCATTCCGGATTATAATAAAAATGCAGGATATTGCCGCGCAGAGCAGAACAACCGCATTTGCACATGGCGCGAGCCTCAGAATCATATTCATCTGCTCAAAATTCTGATTTGTGATTTTGTCCTTTGAAAAAACAAATTGCAGCACGCCAAACCATTCAAACAGAAACAACGCCAGCGAAAAACCGGAAAACAGGGTCGGGAAGGAGCGGTAATTCAGCTCGCACTTCTGCAGGGCAGCCAGCGCAAAGAACAGCGTTCCCAACGTGCACAGCATTGCAAATATACGCTTATAGCGCTGCTTTTCAGCTTTTTCCAGTTTGAATACACACCATTTTCCAATATATTCATACCGGATGCAGAAGCCCCGTTTATTGCCGCACGGTTTTTCGTATGCCATATAGTTTTCTTCAAAAGAATCCCGGAATGTCTTCATTTACAACCCCTTCTCTATAACTGGTTAATCTCTTTTGCCTTATTACAAACTACCACGTGTCCCGGACGAATCTCCTGGCTCTTTACGCCCTGTCTGCATCCCTCATCCGCATACAGGCAGCGCGATGCAAAGCGGCAGCCGGGTCCCGGATTAATCGGGGACTTAATCTCGCCCTTCAGAATGATGCGCTCCCTGCGGTTGTGGATATCCGTCGTCGGGATGGCGGAGAGCAGCGCCTTCGTGTAGGGATGCAGCGGATAGGCAAACAGCTCTTTTCTGTCGCACACCTCCACCATCTGTCCGAGATACATCACGCAAATCTGGTTGGAAATATGCTTTACAACCGACATATCGTGCGTGATAAACAGATATGTGAGTTTTAAATCTCGCTGCAAATCCATCAGAAGATTTAAAATCTGCGCCTGAATCGACACATCCAGCGCGGAAACCGGCTCGTCGCAGACGATGAATTTGGGATTCAGCGCCAGCGCTCTGGCGATTCCCACCCTCTGTCGGCGCCCGCCGTCCAGCTCGTGCGGATAGGACATCCGCAGACGCTTCTCGATTCCCACCGTATCCATCAGCTCGCGCGTGCGGTTTTTAATTTCCTCCTGGCTGAAGCCTCCATCCAGCTTCAGAGGCTCCATAATGATGTCGGATACTGTCTGGCGCGGGTCCAGGGAAGAATACGGATCCTGGAAAATCATCTGGACATCCTTGCGGAACTGTACCATCTCTTTTGGCTTCAGCTTCGTAACATCCTTCCCCTGGAACAGAATTTTTCCGTCCGTGCTTTCATTTAAATGAATCAGGGTTCTGCCAAGCGTTGATTTTCCGCAGCCGGATTCTCCCACAAGCCCTACGGTCTCACCTTCCCCGATTTTGAAGGTGATATCATCAACAGCATGCACCATTCCGGCACCGCTCTTAAAATATTTTTTTAAGTTCTGTGTTTCCACCAATGCCGCCATATATCACCCCTCCTCATTCGCTTTCCAACATCTGACCTTATGGCCCGGCGTCATTTCAATCATGTGATTATTAAACTTCTTACATTTCCCGCAGGCATACGGGCACCGATCCAGGAAATCACAGTGTTCGCGAAGCACGGACGGGTCCGGCGGCAGCCCCTCTATCGGAGAGAGCCGTTCCACATCCTTATCCAAATCCGGCAGAGCGCCGAAGAGCCCACAGGTGTACGGATGCGTCGGATTATCGTAGATATCCTCCAGCGTTCCCTCCTCGATGATTCTGCCCGCGTAAATAACCGCTACCTTATCGCATACTCCCGCCACAACGCCCAAATCATGCGTAATCAGTATCATGGCGGTTCCCAGCTTGTCCCGCAGGTCCCTTATTAAATCGAGCACCTGCGCCTGAATCGTCACATCCAGCGCAGTCGTCGGCTCATCCGCCAGCAGAAGCTGCGGCGAACACGCAAGTGCCAGTGCGATTACCACACGCTGCTTCATGCCGCCGGAAAACTGGTGCGGATATTCCTCCGCGCGGTCGGCACCGATACCAACCATTTCCAGCATTTCGATCGCCCGCTTATTTGCCTCCGCTTTCGAGCAGTTCTGATGCTGCCGGTAACCTTCTGCAATCTGCGACACAACCGTCTTTACCGGGTTGAGCGCCGTCATCGGGTCCTGGAAAATCATCGAAATGGATTTTCCCCGCAGCGCCTGCAGCTCCTTATCATCCATATCGGGAATCTGCTTTCCCTCAAACCAAATATCGCCTTCCACACTCTCCACAGAAGTTTCCGGAAGAATGCGCAGAATTGATTTTGCAATCGTTGTCTTTCCGGCTCCCGTCTCTCCCACCAGGCCAAGCGTCTCTCCCGCTTTCAGCTCCAGAGAAACATCATTGACTGCGTGGATAATCGAATTTCCCGAATGATATTTCACCGTAAGATGACGGATTCCAAAAAAATTCTCTCTTGTCTTTGCCATTTCCTATCCCTCCATCAGTCTTTAAGATTCGGGTCCAGCGCGTCACGGAAAGCGTCGCCCAGCATGTTGAAGCTCAGTACGGTAAGCACGATAAAGATACCCGGAATAATTACCATATACGGGAAATCACGGATATAGTTACGTGTGGCCGCCAGCATCTGTCCCCATTCCGGCTTCGGCTCCTGCACGCCAAGTCCCAGGAAGCTTAAGGACGAAGACGCCAGACCGTTCCGGCTGATGCTCATGGCAATCTCAACGATAATCGGAGAAATTGCGTTCGGCACGATATGCCGGGCGATAATCTTCCAGGTCGGACAGTTGATGGTCGTTGCCGCTTCAATATACTCCATGTTACGGATACGCAGGATATTTGCTCTCATCAGCCGGGCAAATCCGGGGATCCCCGTGATACCAAGAGCAAGAATACATTTGTCCACGCCGGTTCCGAATACCGCGCAGAATGCCATTGCCAGCACCAGCGACGGGAATGCCTGGAACAAATCCAGGAAACGCATCAGGCAGGAATCCACCACGCCGCCAAAATATCCGGCAACCGCTCCCATAATGATTCCGAGGATTGCGGAAAGCACGGTAGAGAGGATACCGATAACAAGGGTATATCTTGCACCGTACAGCACTCTGGAGAGAATGTCGCGTCCCAGGTCATCCGTTCCGAATAAGTGATTTGCGGACGGCCAGGATTTCATTGCCGCAAAATCTGTTGCCGAGTAGTCATATCTGCAGATATACGGTGACAGTAAGGAACGAATAATAATCAGAGCGATAAATATCATTCCGAACTGTGCGCCTCTGTTGCGGGAAATACTTGCCCATATATATTTTGCCGAACCCGGCTTAATGCTGGCGTCGATGCGGCGGCGCTTCTTCGCCTTCTTTCCCCGCCCGCGTCCGCCGTGTCCATGATGTCCGTCATCGCCGTGATGTCCGGCTGTCTTGTTTTTTAATTCCTCTGCCATTATTTCACCTTCTTTTTATTTGAGGATACATACTGTGCCTTGATGCGCGGGTCTACAAAAGCGTACAGCAAATCTGTCAGCAGCATGACCAGCGCAAAGGTAAATGCGATAAATATAATTCCTCCGGTACATGCATTGTAATCCCGGTTATTTATGCTGTTTACCAGATACTGTCCGATGCCCGGGATAGAGAATACGACCTCGATAATGGTCGCGCCGCCCAGCATGGAGCCGAACCTCATACCGATTACGGTAAGAATCGGAATCAGCGCGTTCGGAAGCGCATGTCCGTAGATAACATCTCTTTCCGGAAGTCCCTTTGCTCTTGCGGTAGTCACGTAATCTGACTGCACGACCTCCAGCATACTGGCGCGTACCTGTCTGGTAAAGCCGGCAAGACCGCCCAGCGAGTTGGCTATGGTCGGCAGGACAAAATATATCAGCGATTTTGCTCCTGACGACGGAAACCATTTCAGCTTCAGCGAGAAAAGCAGTACCAGCATCAGCGCTGTCCAGAAACTCGGCATACAATCAAACAGCAATGTTATAAACAGCGAAATCCGGTCACCTGCAGAGTTCGCATGTACCGCTGTATAAATGCCCAGCGGCAGGCCCACCACGACGGTCAGTATAATACTGAAAATCGCTATCTTGGCAGTGTGCGGGAATCGTTTCATCAGCTCCCATTTAATATCTGTGCCGTCAATCAGAGACTTGCCGAAATCAAACTTTGTAAAAATATTCGTTATGTACTCGCCCAGTCTGACCGCAAACGGTCTGTCAAGACCAAGCGCTACACGTTTCGCCTCTATCTCCGCCTCGGTATGTACACCCGACCCCAGTGCAAGCTGCGCAGGGTCGCCCGGAACGAAGTTCATCAGAGTAAACATAATAATACCAACCGCGAGCAGCGTCGGAATCATTATCAGCAGTCGCTTTACAACATATCGTGTCATGAACTCATTTCCTTTCGTTTATCGGGGAATGGAAAGGCGGCACTGCACTATGTGAAACTATTCAATAATACAATGCCGCCTTTATCATTCACTTGATTTTCAAGCAGTTATTTCCGAATTTCCTAACCTTCTACAGATACATAATCCTCTGTGAATGTCATGGCATTCAACACCGGATTCAGCTTCTGGATGCAGACATCCGTAAGACCGGCCGTCGTAACAATAGACCTTACCTCTGTGTAGCAGCCAACGATATAAGCCTGCTCCATAACGTAGTCGTGGAATGCATCCAGATTTTCCTCACTTCTGTCTGCGATTGCCGCAGCAAGGAGCTCCTGCAGTTTTTCATCCTGTACGAAGCACTGGTTGCTGTCGCCGCCGAAGAGGTCGTTCCAGAATGTCGTTGTGAAGTCTACAATAGAATTCGAATATTCGGACATATCCCATGCGGTTGGGTCATTCTGGATAGCCTGTCTTGCCGCACGATCCTGACTGTCGATAATCATATTAATATTTGCCTCTGCAAACATTGCCTGCAGTGCAACGTACGGCTGCTGCGGAGCCTGGGAGCTGTTCAGGAAGCTGAATTCCAGCGGGTTGCTCTCATCATAGCCTGCCGCTGCCAGATATTCTTTTGCCTTCTCGATGTCGTATGTGAAGTATTCTTCCTCATCCCATGCATCCACATAGTCTGTAGCAAGGTTCGGAGCTACATCATGGCTCAGAACAACCTCGCCTGCGGAGAGCGACATGTTGTATGCATCAAATGCATGAGCAACACCCTGACGTACATTCACATCATCAAAGATGCTTCCTTCGCTGCAGTTGAAGATAAGATACTGTGTCATACCGTTGAGATACTTTGTTACATTGTAATCTTCATTGTCTTCAAAGCGTACTACTTCGTCAGAGGAAACCTCCGCCATATCAACCTCTCCGTTTTCAAGAGCAATCGTTCTGGAGGAAGCCTCCGTAATGCAGCGGAGCTCAATTTCCTTTACGTTTGTAAACTCAACGTCTGCTCTGTCCTCTGTTTTCCAGTAGTCATCCTTTGCTTCCAGGGTCACGCCGGAGCCGGTAACCATATCTGTTACGATGTAAGCGCCTGTGGTAGCCGGATTGGAATTTACCTCATCCTCCGATGCGCCCGTGTACCATGCCTCGTTCGCGATGGAGCAGCCGCACAGAACCGCTTCGATAGCACCCTCGCTGGTATCTTTCAGTTTGATGGTCAGCGTATAGTCACCGGTTGCTTCTGCGCTGTCATAATACAGGGAAATCTCGGATACGAAGCCCAGTTCCGCCAGCTTGTTGTAGCTGAACACTACATCGGAAGCGGTAATCGCATTGCCCTGGCTGTCGACGATATTGTCAAAGAGCTCTACATCATAAGTTGCATCGTCTACCTTTGTAACGGACTTTGCTGCATTCATCTGAAGCTCGCCGTTTTCCAGCATAGCGCCCACGAAAGGACGGTGACAGAGGTGTGCCCAGATGGTGTTCTCTGTCCAGTCACGTACTGCGGAATCGCTTCCCCACGGTCCAATCGTGAAGGAATCGTCATCTACCGCTACGACTACCTTGCCCGCCTGAGTTGCCGCTTCTGTCGGAACAGCGGAATCAATCTGTACCTCTGATGCGAATGCGGTAGCGCATGTGCCGAATGCCATTGCGGATGCCATAAGTAACGCCATAATAGTTTTTCTTTTCATCGTTTGTAATCCTCCGTTTTACGTTTTATTTGGTTTTTTCACCTGGTATCTGGATTGTACAAAATAACGGACGAGGAATCAATTCCGTTTGATTTTCGAAAGATTCCATTTTGGAAATTATACAATTTCCGCTTCCTTTGCTTCATCCTTTTCATCAATTTTTATAATTCATATATTTTTCCAGTAGTACCTCCAGCTCCTCCGGCTGCAACGGCGACGGAATACCGTATGTTGTATTTGTCTCTATTTTTTCTGCCAGTGCCCGGTATTCCCTTGCCTGCGCACAGTCCGGTTCGTACTCCACCACTGTTTTCCGTCTGCATTCTGCCCGCTGGACAACATTATCCCGCGGCAAAAAATATAAAAGCTGCGTGTTCAGCTTCGCTGCAAACTCACTGACAAGCTCCCTTTCGTTATCCACCAGGCGGGAATTGCAAATCAGACCGCCGAGCTTTGTTTTGCCGGAAACAGCATACCGCTGGATTCCCTTACAAATATTGTTTGCCGCATACAACGACATCATCTCTCCCGAGCAGACAATATAAATTTCCTGTGCCTTTCCCTCACGGATCGGCATTGCAAAGCCTCCGCAGACTACATCTCCAAGGACATCATAAAAAACATAATCCAGCTCTTCCTCATAGGCTCCGAGATTCTCCAGCATGTTGATCGCGGTAACAATACCACGTCCGGCACAGCCCACGCCCGGTTCCGGTCCCCCGGATTCTACCGCTCTGATTCCCAGGAATCCTGTGCTGATCAAATCCTCAATTTCGATATCCTCCTCTTCCTTTACACGCATCGTATCCAGGACGGTTGCCTTTGCCAGACCACCCAAGATCAGCCTTGTGGAATCCGCTTTCGGGTCGCATCCAATCAGCATGAGTTTTTTTCCGCGCTCCGCCAGCGCCGCCGCCAGATTCTGGGTCGTGGTCGATTTTCCGATTCCGCCCTTGCCGTAAATTGCTATCTGTCTCATATTGTATTTCTCCTTTCCTGCTGCCCTCTCCTGCTTTTTGCCGGACGTTTCCCGCTTCCGGCAGGTCTATTCTGCAGTCAGCTCCTTAACTGTCCGTCCAGCCACCTGTTAAGATTTTCTCCGAAAAACAACGGAAGCGTCTGGTATTCCCCGTAAAGCTGGAAGGCTTTATGCGGAAGGTCGACCCACCTGCTGCCCTCCGGTGCCAAACAGCGAAGCAGCGGATCTGCGATAATCGTGTGGAACCCGCCTTCTTTCAAAAGCTTTTCCGCCTCCTGCTCGCTCCGGATTCTCCTGTCCCCCGGCTGTGCCAGCGCTTTTTCCAGAGTATAAAACGTACACACCCGGATATTTTCCATTTCATAATCGCAAAGCAAAGTTTCCCGGATTGCGTTTCCCATAAATTGTTCAGCAATAATCAGAACTGCAGGCTGCCCGCTGCGCTCCGGCTTCTGTTCTTCGAATCGCCCGTCGTATTCCGATTTCTGTCCTGCTCTCTGGCACTCCGACTGCGACTGGCTTCTGAGGGCCTTAAGCACGCACTTTGTCCAGCTCTTTCCAAAGGGAGCCGCCGCAATATAAGGCGTTCCATATCTGTTTTTTAAATATTTCGCAACCGCCAGACCGGAAACCGTTACCACCAAATTTACCTGCGCCTCCGCCGCCTTTGCAATATTTTCCGCCTTTTCTGCCCCGCCAAAGTCCGCCGTTACAGAAAAGCCCTGGCTTTCCAGCCAGCCGCGCAGGGCACCTGCATTTTCCTGCCAGTCCAGAGCTGTCGCGCCAAGAATATTAACACTGCCCGCACGGATATTCCCCGGTTCCGTCAGAAGCTTTGCCATAGCAAGCAATGTCTCTGATATCCCCGTATCATATGCTTTATGTCCCGATAGCTTTATGGCAGAAGTTTTTATACCGCTCTCCTGTTCCATGCATTCTGCAATTTCTTCCAGATCCGTTCCAATCATCGCTGAACAGGGACCCGCGCTCAGCAAAACAAATTCCGGGGCGAAGTCCTTTCTGCAGGATTCAAATGTGTCCCGTACTTTCTGTCTCGTTCCGGATACCACATCCTCCGAACTAATCTCCGTATGCACGACCCGCATCTGCGCTTCCCCGTTCTCCCGGTGTCCCCTGCGGCGTTCTGCACTTGTCCTGTATTCTGAGCAGTCGTCAATGATTCCCATTCCGTCTGTTTTGTTCATTACCTCAATAAATCCAAAATTATCCGCCATCGGAGGCGGCAGTTTTTTCCATAGTTTTGCCATCTGATGCAGCTCCTTTCTACTCCGTCGCGTCCGGATCGTAGCCCGTGAGGTGACATCCCTTGTGGAAACGCACCTCTATGCCCAGCTCCCGCGACAGATTCTGTGTAAGTGTCTCATAATCTGTAGATAAAAGCTCAATCTGACAGCCGCCAAACAATACCAGATGCTGCGGCTGCTTTTCAGCAGCAATTTCTCTGGCAGCTTCCGCAATCTGCTCCAGATATCCGCCCGTAATCCAGTCAACCTCCTCCAGCACCAGAAAGGTCAGCTTTTCCTCCCGCTGCAACTCCAGCTTCACCGTTCCTTTATGCCGGCTGCAGGAGCGCGATCCAATAAAAAGCAGATGTGTTCCCGGCTTTTCTGCCAGCACCCGGTAGCCTTTCCGCTCCGGACGTCCTCCACGATGTCCATGTCCTCTTTCCTCCGGTTCTGCTCCTTTGCGGCGCCCATGTCCTCTCCCCCTCGGTTCTTCTCCTTCCCGGTGTCCGCGTCCTCTTCCTTCCAAATCTTGTCCTCCTCATATTATCAAAGAGCTGCCCGCTGTTATAAGCCAGGCAGCTCTTTTTCTCGTTTTTTATTGTTCTATGGCCTGATGCCATAGTCAGAAGCTTCCGACATCATTACTTTGTCTGTGCAAACAGCCATTCCTTCACGCCCGGCAAATCATAGCCAAGTCTCCATGTCATTCGGTGGCTTCCGTTCAATGCATTGCCCTCCAGGTCCATACTTCCAGTGCCCGTTGCAATCTTCAGATAGCAGATATTAGCATCCGAGGAAAGAGCCTCGTCAATTACCGCCGCCTGCTCTTCCGGAGCGGCAATTCCCTCAAATGTCGCTCTTGCGACAACGCCGCCTTCCTCTTCCCATTTTGCAACATTCTTATCCAGTCTTTCACATGCCGGATCGTCCTCGGAAACGAGAAGCAGAAGATTCTGGTCCTTAATATCCTTTACCTGCTCCGGGTCCCACTGTCCCGCCATAATGTATGCCGCTGTAAACAGTTCCGGGTCCTTTTCCATCATAACCATAGAAGCCATGCAGCCCATTGACTGACCGGTCGTGTAAACTCTTCCGGTATCAATCGGGTATTTTTCTTCAAGGTCGCGTATCAGATTCATGGTTCCAAACATATAATCCTCATAATATTCCCAGTAGTCATTAATGTATTTATCTGCATAAATCATCGTAACTACGAAGCACGGATTTTCCGCCTGCCACTCTTCGGAGGTCCACACGGTGCCGCCGTTGCCCTGCTGCAGGATATATTCCCAGCTATCGCCGACCGCGCTTGCGTCCGGGATAAAGAGAACCAGCGGATAGGTTTCTCCTGATTCTGCATAACCCTCCGGTTTAAAGAAATTGTAATGCAAAACAGTATGACTGTCCGGATCATTGTAATAATGATTGTCATCAAACTTATCCATGTCCGGCGTAATTACCGCGTCATTGCCCATAATGCCGCCGTCCCCTGACGATGTGGAATGCTCCTCTTCGCTTCCTGCGATAACCGTTCCGTCAGCCGCCGTAATATCCTGATGCTGAATGACGGTTGCGCTGTCAATTACCGTCATCCCCTGAATTCTGCCGTCTGTCGCATACTTATCGTCAAGAATCGGGCTCTGGATCTCCAGATCGAGTATCACATAATTTCCTTCCGCATTTTCTTCGGTGACTTCGCGCTCACTGTTCGTGTGCACTGCCGTAATCGTTCTGTCTTTCACTTCGTAGGTGTCCGTTGAAAGACTGTCTGCCGCGATTGCCGTATTGTATTCGATGATGATATTGGATACCTTCTGTCCGTCGCCGTAAATATGGTTCACCGTATATACCTTGCGGATACCCGGCTCACCATTTGTATCCTCCACCTTTTCCTCTGCAACGATTACCTGTGCCGCTCTTTCCGGTTCTGTCGCGACCGTTTCCTCTGCGACCTCCGTCTCCGCCGGCGCTGCCTCCTCCGCTGCTACTCCTGCTGCCATCGAGGCAACCATCGCCGCCGAACATAATGCTGCAATCCACTTGTTTCCTGCTTTCATTGTAATGCTCCTTTCCTTTTTGTTTTGATAGTCACTTTTTCAAGTTGTGCACATTGTAGCAAATATTCTTATTTTTAATCAATTCGATTGTGCGCTTTGTGATTTCCAATTTGGAAATATCTTTGTGCAAAGAAAAAATGCACAATCCCCGTTCTCCGGTTCCTGTGCATTTTTTGTCCATCTATTGATATTTGCGTCAAAGGGCCGTGTTTTTCGCACCCTTTCATCATTCTATCCGTTGATTTTTTCTATTACAAAATGAAGAAAATCCGTCGCCGCAGAACATGACAGCTTTCTTCTGTAGATAAATATAGGAGCGCACCGTGGGATATATATCGACCACTGCGCAGTGCTCGCGGACATCCGAGGGGATGTGAAGCCTGTTCAGGACCGCTATACCGCTGCCTCCGAGCACATAACGTACCATCGTAGAGGTAAACTGGGATTCCGCCGCAATATCCGGATTAAAATTCTTGCTCTCACACAGCTCCAGAAATTTCTGTGTTTCCTCATGCGGAAGGCTGGTGACGCTGGCATGAAGGATAAATTTCTCGCCCGCCAGCTCCTCCAGTGTAACATTCTGCCGGTCCGCATACCTGTGATTTAAGGGAAGGACCACCGCCAGATGGTCCGTTTTATAAATCATCTTGTTAAAATTGTTATCCGTCGTCCCATTTTCCCCCAGAAAGGCAAAATCGCATTTTTTTGCTTTCAGAAGCTCAAGGGGCTGATACGTCTCAAGGGCACGCATATTTTCTTCCGGATACGTCTTCGTAAAATCCGTAATAAGGTCAATCAGACCATATTGTCCCAGCACCGGCGCATACGCCACCGCAAATTCGTTCTGCGAATCCTCCGATAACTCCTGCAGGGCAACAATCGCATCCTGATGAATTTCCACGATATGTTTTGCATACGGGTACAGGGTCTTGCCGTACTCATTTACCTTAATCGCCCTCGCCGAGCGGTCAAACAACAGATTTCCAAGCTCCGACTCCAGCTTCTGGATATGCTTCGTCAGCGCCGACTGAGAAACATTCATCGTAAACGCCGTTTCCTGAAAGCTACTGGTTTCTACCAGAGAGACAAATTCATTCAAAATGCTGATGTCCATTTACTTCCCTCCATCCGTCTCTTCTTGGTAAAATATTATAGCATTTATCTTTTAAATTGTCCAGCTTTCAGCATTTTTCACAGCTCTATTTTACACTGTTTCCTGCAGGCATTGCATTTTGTCATCCTTTGTCTGCTGCATTCTGCTTTCCCTTTTATCGGAAAACGATTACTGCCCGTACCGTTCACAGTAACGCAGAATTTCCGCTTTAATAATATTCGTTTTCGTTTATTGTCGTCACGATGCTGTCGACTCCCTGGATAATCATGTAAATTCCAATCAAGAAGCCTGCTGAAAACAGCAGAATCGACGGCCATATAATCATCATGCATCCCAGAACGATGCCGATAATATTCATTACCAGTGAAAAATGGTAATAGCTGCGGTTGATGACGTAGCGGACCGTGCTAAGATGCGCCACCCTGGATACGCAGTGCGCGATAAACCAGATGGGGATCAGCATGATCATGACCCACTTTCCCGCGTTCGGGTATACCAGAAGCATGACGCCCGCCATGATACTAAAAATGCCGGAAATCAGGGAAACGACCGGACCAAAGCCGGTATAGCGCTCCGCCTTTACATAGAACAAAATATCCGAAACACCGGTAAGTACCGCAATCACGCCGTAAAGAATTACGATCCATTTCAGTGTCCTGCCCGGATTGATGAGTGTATAGATCCCGAATACGACCAGCAGAATGCCGATAATCAGTTCTGCCCAGTTTACACGTCTTTTCATTTTTCCACACCTCCCGTCCGATTCAGAATCTCCATAAATTCCTCGCCCGTGATGGTTTCCTTTTCGTAAAGAAACATCGCCAATTCATCCAGCTTCTGCCGGTTTTCCAGAAGAATATTGATGGCTTTTTCATGCTGATTCTTTACAAGCTCCACAACCTTTTTATCTATTTCCTTCTGGGTATCCGCGGAGCAGGACAGAGAGGTGTCGCCGCCCAGATACTGGTTCGTCACCGTTTCCATCGCGACCATGTCAAACTCCTCGCTCATACCGTATCTGGTAATCATGGCGCGCGCAAGCTTTGTCGCCTGCTCGATGTCATTGGAAGCGCCGGTGGTGATCTCTCCGAACACAACCTCCTCCGCCGCACGCCCGCCGGTAAAGGTGGCGATCTTGTTTTCAATCTCCTGCTTTGTCATCAGATACTTATCGCCTTCCTCCACCTGCATGGTGTATCCGAGTGCGCCGGAGGTACGCGGAATAATCGTAATCTTCTGCACCGGAGCGGAATGGCTCTGCATCGCCGCGACAAGCGCGTGACCGATTTCGTGGTACGATACCACCTTCTTTTCGTGGTCCGAGAGCACCGTATTCTTTTTCTGATATCCGGCGATAACGACCTCGATGCTTTCTTCCAGATCCGACTGGTTCACTACCTTGCGCCCGCTGCGCACTGCCCGCAGCGCCGCTTCATTTACGATGTTCGCCAGCTCCGCGCCGGAAGCGCCGGAAGCCATCCTTGCAATGGTATGGAAATCCACGTCATCGGCAAGCTTGATTTTCTTTGCATGAACCTTAAGGATTTCTTCTCTTCCCTTTAGGTCGGGAAGCTCCACCGGAACGCGCCGGTCAAAACGTCCGGGTCTTGTCAGCGCCGGGTCGAGAGATTCCGGCCGGTTGGTCGCCGCCAGAATAATAACGCCGTTGTTTCCTTCAAAGCCGTCCATCTCCGTAAGGAGCTGGTTCAGCGTCTGTTCTCTTTCATCGTTGCCGCCTAACTGCCCGTCGCGCTTTTTACCGATAGCATCAATCTCATCGATAAAGACGATACAGGGCGCTTTTTCCTTCGCCTGCTTAAACAAATCGCGCACCTTGGAAGCGCCCATTCCGACAAACATCTCCACAAATTCCGAACCGGAAATCGAGAAGAACGGCACGTTCGCTTCTCCTGCAACCGCCTTTGCCAGCATGGTTTTACCGGTTCCGGGAGGGCCGACAAGCAGAAGTCCCTTTGGCATGGATGCGCCGACCTCCGCATATTTCTGCGGGTTGTGCAGATAATCCACAATCTCCGTCAGGCTCTCCTTTGCTTCGTCCTCACCGGCCACATCCGAAAAGTGGATGCCCTCCGTGGACTGCACATAGACCTTCGCGTTGCTCTTTCCCATACCGAAGCTCATCGCATTCTTGCCGCCCATCTGCGACATGATCTTCCTGGTCATATACTGCCCCAGACCGATGAAGATAATCAGCGGCAGCACAAAGGTAAGCAGAAAGCTCAGAAGCGGCGACGTCGTCTGCTCCATATCCTGGCTGAACTTGGCGCCGGATTCATACAGCCGCTGCACCAGCGTCGGGTCATTCATGGCGCCGGTTTCATACAGCACCGTATTGTCCTTGTCCGTGAAAAGAATCCGGGAGCTGTCCACTTCCACATTTCCGATATTTTTCCCCTCAATCATGCTCATGAAGGTTCCGTAATCCACCTCCGTAATCTGGCGCTGCATCAGCAGCGGCGTGACAAGCAGATTAAACAGAAACAATACGAGCAGTACAATTCCGTAATAATAAATCAAAGGTTTTTTGGGATTTTTTACTTCTTTCATAATTGTTCCTCCTGCTGGGACATATAGGCGTCCAGGGCCTCCATCGAGACAAGCAGTGCGTGATTTACCGCCTGCATGGCAAAATCCAGTGCGTATTCTGCAAACATTATCTTCTCATCTACCGGAAAGCTCTGCTCCGGCTCTTTGCCGTCGGCGTTCTCCATCCTGGCGATTGCCGTTTTGATCGACTGTTCAATCTCGCCGTAGGATTCGGCAAGCACAGCGACGCTGCTGTTTTTCGAGTGCCGCAGCCGGTTGCGCAGCTCCGTCTCACTCTCCGCGCATTCTCTCTGCAGCTCCGCCTTCTCCGCCCGGATTCTGTCGTGGTCCGCCGATTCGCTCATCTGAATGCGGCTCTGCAGCCGGCTGATTTTCTTATCCAGTTCATACATCTTTATAGAAAGTATTTCATATGCCACCCAGCTCATTGCCTCCTTTCCTCTTTATGCCTTTATTGTATCCACCCGGCACTCGTCTTTCAACTGGCAAACTTTTCTGCGTGTACTTACAAAAATGCCGGAGTGTAAAAACATACACTCCGGCAAAGCTTTTCTGAAGGATGTCTCCGTCCGTTCAGGGCGATACCCTTCCCATCATTAAAAGATATATTTCGTGAACGATTCTGTCCAGATTTTTCGTGTCCTCGTCCGTCCAGTCCTCCAGGATTCCGATAAGCGCGCTGCAATGATAGCGCAGAACCCATTTCAACTGAAATCTGCTGCAGTCCTGGTACAGATTTTTTTCTTCCGCAACATGCTCAAACAACTGATAAATATGACGCTTCAGAAGGCTTTCCAGCTCCTCTTTGTAATTCGACGCCATCACCTTTTTCAGGCTTCCCCTCGCATTAATCGCCATGAGAAAGAAATAGCGCAAATCCGCTTCTCCGTCATTTCCGCCGTGCTCCTCCTGCATCAGTTCTTCCGTTTTCTTTTCCAGTATCCATCGGAAAAGCTCCGGAATATTCTCAAAGTAATAGTAAAAGGTCTGGCGCGTGATGTGGCATTCCTCCACAATATCCTTTACAGTCAGCTTTTTTACGCCCTTCTCTATCAGAAGTACCCGCGCCGCCTCCGCTATTTCTCTTTTCATATCTTCTGCCATTCCCGGTTCCTCCACATGCGGGATTTTTCCCCGCCCTTTGTGTCGTCTGCTGTTAATGACAAGATTATAACATAGTTTTCCCTGCATGAGAAGCATTTTCAAACCAGGCAGAAACCATATGGTTCCTGCCTGTATGTTACACGTTCTTACTTTGTTTATTCTACATCCTGCAGAGCTGCAAAATCCTCCTCGCCGGTACGGATCTTGACAACCTTATCCACATTGTATACGAAGATCTTTCCGTCGCCGATATGTCCGGTGTAAAGGGCTTTCTTCGCAGATTCAATCACAGATTCCACAGAGATCCGGCTGACTACAACTTCCAGTTTTACCTTCGGAAGCAGGGTTGCGTCGACCTCAACTCCACGATACATCTCGCCTGCGCCCTTCTGAATGCCGCAGCCCATAACCTGTGTAACGGTCATGCCGGTTACGCCGAGGTCGTTCATTGCTTTCTTTACCTTCTCATAGCGCGACAGCTTGGAGATGATAACCACCTTGTAAATGCCGGTCGGCTCTACATCCGGCGCTTTCGCAACCTGGACAGCCGCTGCCTTCTGTGCCGGAGAAGCTGCCTCGTAGTCGGAGGTGCCAAGGTTTGTATTTTCGTTTACTTCCATTGTCATGGTGTTGGAAATATCCATGATAGAGAATCCTGCGTATGCGGACGGAAGACCATGTTCGCATGCATCCAGTCCGACAATTTCTTCCTCCTCGGTTACGCGAAGTCCGAAAATTGCTTTAATTAAAAGGAACGTGATGGTAATCGTAACTGCAGTCCACGCAGCCGTCGCGAACATTCCGACAAACTGAATCCCGAGCTGATGGAAACCGCCGCCGTAGAAAAGACCTTTTCCTGCGATCTGGTTTGCACCGAAAGTAACGCCGTCGCCGATTCCTCTTGCAAATGCCGGAGCCGTATCCGTTGCAAACAGACCAACCGCGATCGTTCCCCAGATACCGTTGAGGCAATGTACTGCAACCGCACCCACCGGATCGTCCACGCGAAGCACGTTATCAAGAAGCCATACACCAAATACTACCAGTACGCCGGAAACTGCGCCGATGATGATCGCGCCGGTTGCGTCGCACACATCACACGGAGCGGTGATCGCTACCAGACCTGCAAGGGATGCGTTCAGACACATGGAAACATCCGGTTTGCCATATTTAATCCAGGTAAATACCATACATACAACGGTTGCAACTGACGGAGCAATGGTCGTTGTAACAAAGATTGCACTGAGCTCATCTACAGAGGTAGCTGCCGCACCGTTGAAACCATACCAGCCAAGCCACAGGATAAATACACCCAGACAGCCAAGCGGAAGATTATGTCCCGGAAAAGCGTTTACTTTTGCAATTTTTCCGGCTTTATCCTTTGTAAATTTTCCGATACGCGGTCCGAGGATAGCCGCACCGATCAGCGCGCTGATACCGCCTACCATATGAATACAGTTGGAACCTGCAAAATCGTGGAAGCCCATCTGTGCAAGCCAGCCGCCGCCCCAGGTCCAGTGTGCCTCGATCGGATAGATTAAAGCAGAGATTACTGCGGAATATACACAGTAGGAGAGGAATTTCGTTCTCTCCGCCATCGCACCAGATACGATGGTCGCGGTCGTCGCACAGAATACAAGGTTAAACACAAAATTGGACCAGTCAAAATTTGCATAATCGGTGAAAATATCAAATCCCGGTTTTCCGATCAGCCCCACAAGGTCCTCTCCCAGAAACAACCCGAAGCCGATCAGAATAAACATCACCGTACCGATACAGAAATCCATCAGGTTCTTCATCAAAATGTTGCCTGTGTTTTTTGCTCTGGTAAAGCCTGCCTCTACCATTGCAAACCCTGCCTGCATCCAGAACACCAGGGCCGCGCCGATCAGAAACCAGACGGCAAACACTTCACCGCTTACAGCACTCATAATTTCATCCATCATAATTTCTCCTCCTCTTTCACCCAACTTAAAAAGAGAGATAACCGCCGCTCCTCTTCGGCAATTATCTCCCTTGATAACCGAGCATTTCTATATTTTATGCAGACGGAAATGAAAAAATCCCGCTGCACGAACGAAAGACTTTATGATACATGATATCCTGTATCATAAAAGGCGCTCCCGTTTTCACAGGAACGCCTTCGTTCTTACGAAGTTTATTATAATCGTTTTTTAAGATTTGTCAAATGCATTTTATAAATA
>CABRSG010000013.1 GCA_902473545.1 uncultured Lachnospiraceae bacterium
GGGATAAACGCTGAAGGCATCTAAGCGTGAAGCCCCCCTCAAGATGAGATATCCCTGCGAAAGCATAAGACCCCTTGAAGACGACGAGGTAGATAGGGCAGAGGTGGAAGTGCAGCAATGCATGGAGCTGACTGTCACTAATAGGTCGAGAGCTTGACCAAAAAGCCGAAAGGCGGCTGGATGGACTGGATGTGGGAAGGAGGAATGCTTGCATTCCGGAAACCACAGACAGGACAGACGGACATCTGCAGGGCAGATGACACTGAGATGAAGCGGAAGCGGAATCGAAGTGACGGCCGAAAGGCGGAAGGTTTCGGGTAAAGACGGAAGGTAAAAGATATGGATTGTGATTCCTGTGCGGTTTTGAAGGTACATGACCCTGGAAAGGGAAGTATCATCAGAAGATGGTCCTCGATAGCTCAATGGTAGAGCATTCGGCTGTTAACCGAAGGGTTGTTGGTTCGAGCCCAACTCGGGGAGTTAAACACCAAATGTCAGCCGTAAGGCGCGGAGCTGTCATGAGGTGTTTCTTTTTTAAGAAGAGAAGGCTCCATGGTCAAGCGGTTAAGACACCGCCCTTTCACGGCGGTAACAGGGGTTCAAATCCCCTTGGAGTCATTACAAAACGATTGACAAAATCAAAATGTTTTGTTAGAATATATGAAGCGGCAGTTTTAAGAATGCGTATGAAATAGAAAGTCGCTGCATATACTAAAATTAAATATGGCGCAGTAGCCAAGAGGTAAGGCAATGGTCTGCAACACCAGTATCCACCGGTTCAAATCCGGTCTGCGCCTCTTAAAAAACACCGTTTTTACGGTGTTTTTTCTAATTTGTGTTGCAGTCCGTGTTGCATAGTGTGGAAAAATGTTTGTTAGCTTTGTAGCTCATTTCCTTTGTTTTGTCAGCAAGAGCATGGCGATAAACAGCTTTTAGGGTTCCGTCATTTCCCCAGCCGCCACGCTGCATAATGTAACTATCTGGAATGCCCAGAGCATGTTGAATAGATGCTGAGTAGTGCCTCAAATCGTGAAAACGGAAATGAGGTAGTCCTGCACGTTTTAAGCAGTATTTGAATTTATTAGTGATATCATCCGGAGAAAGTTCCACAATGCGTCCGGTTTTTCCTGCCCATTTTTCAGAAACAAAATCTGGATAATCTATATACCGATCTCCGGCAAAGCTTTTGGGTGTTTTTATAATCCATTCATGATTTTCATTTTCTACCATGTTTTTACACACATGAACAATATTCCCTGAAATATTTTCGGTACTAAGAGCACAGATTTCTCCACGGCGCATAGGACCAAATGCAGCCAGCAAAACAGGTAATTCCATTTCAGTTCCAGAAACGACGCTGATTAGTTTTTTTACCTCGCTGTCTGTGGGAATATAGAGTTCAGCCTGCTTCTTTTTGGGTAAAGCAGTATTTAATGAAAATCCAGGACGATAAACCTTTAGGACTGCACTGATTAGCCCATGAATATTACGGATGGTTTTTGGGGATAGCTTTGTGGACTCAATATTAATGGCTTTCTGTATCTGCTCCTGTGTGATGGCATCTATGCTTATGCTCATCAGAGATGGCACATAGTTTTTTCTTATTGATTTGTAATCAGTAATGGTACGTGGAGAGAGTATATTTTGCCTGGATTCTATGTATCTATCCAGAGCTTTTCCAAAAGTTATAGCAGAATTATGTTGTATCTCTTTGTCGGCAGCCCACTCTGCTGCCATCTTTTCACATTTGCGCTTCCCTTTGGGGCTAGGGTCATCACAGGTAAATGATTCGTAGATGCGTTTCTTTTTGATGGAGCCGTCTGCTTGTGGAAATTCTTCTGTGTGAGAATAAACCAGACAGCGCCAGCTACCGGAGGGAAGTTTCTTTGCTGTTGCCATGATATCATCCTTTCTTTTTGGGGTTATACCTGCCCCATATTTTTGTTTGGTATAAAATTTTTTAAAAATAGAGTAACGTATAGAAGTATTGGCTAATATGTCTGTCTGCTGGAAAAGAACTTCCGAGTATTTCAAAATATTATATTGTCAAAGAGCAGTAGTGCGTAGTGTGTCATTTATGGCACGTATGTAAGAAAAATATCCTGTCTAAATTATCAAAGAATGCTTGTACAGAAATCTAGGCAGGAAACTTGAACGCTGATGTTCCAGGAACTTTCATGTTTGACAAATAACGTTGCCTGGCTTATAATATACTTAACAAGACAGCCGGAAGGTGAATGCACCTCACCCGTCCCGGCGAAACATAAACTAAAAAATAGTCGTCAGCTTTGCGAGGGCAGGACGGCTATTTTTTATGGGTATAATTCAGAATTGTTACGATCAATCCAGCAACTGCTATGATAACCATAAATTCTTCATATGTACTCATAAAGCACCACTCCTTCCGACAAGACTCGGAACGGGTGGAAGCACGTCCCCCGGCTGCCCGGTTAAGTATATTATATAATTATTTATCTCAAATGTGTTTACAATCTTCTAAAAACTGGTTATAATATACTTAACAAGACAGCCGGAAGATAGAGCACACCTATCCGCCCGGCGAAGTATAAGCTAAGTGAAGCCGCCTATCTTTTCCAGGGACAGGGCGGCTTACTTATTTTTCAGATTCAGAATCGCAACTATCAGCAGACCTATGGTCAGTATAATCATGAATTCCTCATATGTACTCATAAGCATCATCCTCCTCTCAAGACTTAGGCGGATGATATGCACGCCCTCCCGGCTGCCCGGTTAAGCATATTATTCAATTATTTCGCTTCAATTATTTCTTGCAAATGTGTTTACAATCGACTAAAAACTAGCTATAATATACATAACAAGACAGCCGGAAGATAGATGAAGCCTATCCGACCTGGCGAATCAATTAGCAGTTACAATAAGTAAGCCGCCCGACCGACCAAAGTACAGGGCGGCTTACTTATTTTTCAAATTCAGAATCGCAACGATTAATCCAGCAATAGCTATGATAACCATGAATTCTTCGTATGTACTCATAAGCATCATCCTCCTGTCAAGACTCAGGACGGATGGCACGCACGCCCTCCCGGCTGCCTGGTTAAGCATATTATATTGTCATAGAACAACTATAACATACGGTGTATCACTTATAACACGTAAGTATTAAAGTTTACGTGAAATGGACATATATAATTTTAGAGTGTTTTTCCGTGTAATATTTACGCCATTTTTTCGATGTCTCTTTTTTCTGTATAGCCAAGCTCCAGTAATTCATCAGCGCGCTCCTGTAGCTTTTGTTTTCCAGCAGTATTTAATTCCCGATATACATATAATAACTGATTTTCTTCTATGGTAATCCCTTCCCAACCCATTAGATAAGCGGGAGAGCATCCAAGAACCTTTGCTAAAGGTTCAAGAACAGTGATGGGCATGTTGTCAATAGCAGGTGATTCATATCTATAGATAGTTGCACGTGATACACCAATGGCTTCAGCTACAATGTCAGCGGAAAGACCACGTTTTTTTCTAAGTTCTTTGATCCGTTCATATACTTCCAATTTATATTTCCCCCTTTTAAAATGGATAATAACATAAAAATATCAAATTTGCAATAAAAAAACTCATTATAAAGAAAAAAATATCAAAAATGAGAAATATGTATTGACATGTGTTTCAATAAATGTTATTTTATAAACATAGAAATCTCAAATATGAGACTGAGGAGGGCGAAACAGACCATGTGTAATGTAAATAAACTGCTAGGTATTATAAAAGAAAATGGTTTTACATTAGATATGCTTGCTTCTATGACCAATATGAGTAGGGCAACATTGGCAAGAAGGTTAAAAAACAGTGACGATTTTACAATTAAGGAGATTAGAGCTATTAAGGCTGCATTGCATTTATCTAATGAGGAGGCTGTACAAATTTTTTTATACCCAAATAGTCTCAAAAATGAGACAAATGATATAGAGATGGGTATGTAATAAAAATTGAGTGGTTTACGAAGAGAGGATTTAAGAGCGCAGAAAAAGAGAGAGGAGGACTAACATGCCGCTTATTAAGAAAACAGAAGAAGAAGTAAATTTTTCATTACTAAAAGGAAACATTCTGAAACGAATGGAAGCGAACCAGGTGACAGATAAGCAGATGGCACTGGTTACTGGTATGTCAAAAGACACATTTGCGAAGAAAAAGCTGCATCCAGAGAGATTTACATATCCGGAGCTGATAAGGGTATGTAAGAAATTAAAATTTCCAGACAGTGAGATCCTGGAAGTAATCCGTCCGCAATAAAGCAGGCAGCGTGTCATAAATGACACATTGAATTTAAACCGTAAGAAACAATTTAATGAAAGAGGGAATGGTCGTATGGCAGCAAAGTTTGAATTTTATCTGTCTGAGGAAGATTTTGACAGACTGTATGAAATTAAAAGGGAACGGGGCAAAAGTGATATGTCCGGGAATGAATTTGCGAAGGAACTTCTGGAGAAGGAAATACACCGCCTGCATCCTGAAATAGTTAGGAGCGAATGAACAGGATTAACCAGTCGGCAACATCATCCGCTCCCACATGGAGGATGATGGGAATTCCGGTGGAAAACAGATGGATAAATATAGGGCACTGCAGTGAAAAAACCAGGAAAAATGATGAGGTGGGAATATGGAAGAGAGATGTATCGTATGTGGAGAAATTATCCCGGAAGGGAGACAAATCTGCCCACAATGCGAAATGGAAGAGGGTGGCGCAAATAGGAAGAGCATAGTGTGCCCATACTGTGGCTCTGGTTCGGGGTACTATATGATTGAGCGGGTACATCGGGCATTATATTTTAATTCTTCCGGTGCTCCGGCTGGCACATCTGAGGATGTCCAAGACTACACGGGAAAAAGGAAGTATTGTACAGACTGTTACAGAATACTTCCACGGAAAATGTCTGAGGGAAGGATCAGAGATGGATAAAAAGAAAAAAGCATCAGAATTTTTGAAACTGATACCGGTAATCCTGCCTTCAGTTATTGGGTGAGACACAGGAAAGTATGTTTTTGAATAAGATTATTGAAAGTAGATGGAGGATTAGAAAATGGATAAAAAGAAAAAGGTATCAGAGTTTTTAAAGCTGATACCAGTAATTATATCTTCAATTATTGGGTGGGAGATAGGAAAGTGGTTATTTTTTTAAGGTGAGAGAATTAGCCTCTGCAATTTTCGCCAGCACGTCACACAAAGCGTCGTAGTCAGAATATGTTTCAATTGAGTGGAAATCTGATTTTAGCTGCTTATATGCTTGCTCGGATATATATGGTGAAACGATTTCCATATTGCATGTATTGTTGGTTATAGTGGAAAATCCACAAACTACACGTTTCTCAATGGTTCTGAGATCAGACCGGGAGAGAAAAGATACTGAAGGACGGGATGAGATCATGGTGGGGAAGGAAAGACTGATTTTCCACAGAATGAGATAGAGAAGGAGACGGATAAAGATGCGGGAGAATTCAGCGCAGAATGATACGAACTACATTGTGAAATTGCCAAAGCCTGTGAAAATGATCTTTTCACTGGTTTTTCTGACAGGGGTGATTCTGTTTTTCTTTTTTCTTATTGTAAAAATAAAATGGGGCGGCGGGGTTACGGCAGGACATCTCATTTTTTCACTCGCCCTGGCGGGCGGCGGTTTGGTGACCATATACTTCTCAGAAAGATGGAAAGTGGTTGTCCATGGAGACAGGATCGCGGTATACCCTCTGATCCGCAAAAAACAGGAGTACCGGATCCTGGAAATCGAACGGGCAGAGGAAGGAAAAGAGGGGGAGCTTATCCTTTATAAAGACAATAAGAAAATTGTAACGGTGGAAAGCCTGGCGGAAAATTATGACCGGTTAAGAAATACGCTGAAGCAGCACGGAAAGCTAAAACAGATTACATGAGAGGGAGGAAAGAGAAATGAAAACAATCGTTTTTTTAAATAACAAGGGAGGTGTCGGCAAGACCGCTTCTGTCACCACGATCGCGCATATGCTTGCGGCAAGGCACGGGATGCGTGTCCTGGTGGCAGATATCGACCCGCAGGGGAATGCAAGCAACCTGTATGGCACAACGGATTTTATCCAGCTGATAAAGGCACGCAGGGACGATGTGCGAAGAAAGGAAACGTACCATATCGGGGATCTGCTTGTCAGTGCGGAGCTGGATCCGCGCGAGGTGATAAGGAAAACGGATTACAATGGTCTGTGGCTGCTCCCGTCCTATCCGACGCTGGCAGCTATCGAAGAAAAGCTGAAAGCGGACATCCGGCATCCACAGCAATTCCGCTTAAAGGAGCAGCTTGACAGGGTAAGAGGGGACTATGACTTCTGCCTGATAGACTGTGCGCCGTCTCTCTCAATCCTTAATATCAACGCCCTTGTTGCGGCGGATGAGGTGTATATTCCGACACTCACAGACGACGGAAGCCTATTTGGAATTGAACTGACCATGACGGAACTGGTGGACGAAGTAAAGCGGTATGCAGGAAATCTTTCCGTGGGCGGGATATTTTTCACTAAATTCCGCTCAAAGCTGGGCATCAGCCGGTATGCGCAGGAGCTGCTGGATGCTGTTTACAGTGAACTGATTCTTCCGTTTACAATTAATGAGAATGTGGCAGTGGCGGAGTGTTCGCATAAGCATATGCCGCTGCTTGCATATGACCCTAAAATGAAAGCGAAGGCAACAAGGGATTATGCTGCGCTGACAGCCTATATTGTGGCAAAACGGGAAGCAGAAGGGAGAAATGCATAATGGGGAAATTCGGTGTGGTGAGCGACCTTCTGTCGGATGTGAGTGTGGCAAAGACCGGAAGGGATATGGACACTGTCTGGATCCCGAGAGAACGCATACGGAAAAATCCGAGAAACGGTTATGAAATCAGCAACGTGCAGGAGCTTGCGGAGGATATTGCAAGATGCGGGCTGGCGCAGCCGCTTGAGGTGACGCCTGCAGAAGACGGAAATTATCTTCTGATTACCGGGGAACGCAGGCTGACGGCTCTCGATGAGCTGGCAGACAAGGGAATCTGGACAAAGGATATCCCGTGCTTTATCCGTCCGATGGCATATTATGACCTGCCTCTGCCCGCACAGGAAAAGGAGATGTACGCCATCCTGCGGACGAACTGTCTGAACCGGGACAAGTCGGACGCGGACCTGTATTTTGAGGTGACGGAGTGGGGGAAAATCATATCGGAGCTGAAGCGGGAAGGATATAAGCAGATAAGCACGGATTCCGGGAATATCAGCCTCCGGGGACGCACAAGGGAGATTGCCGCAGCGCAGGTGCATATTTCGACAGGACAGGCTGCAAAGATTGAAAGAATACAGAAACACGGGCATGAAAGGCTGCAGGAAGCCGTGAGGAAAGGACGCATACGCCTTGCGGCAGCCTATAACGTGTCATTAATGACACAGGAAGAACAGGAGGCTTTTCTGGAGCAGTGTGCCGGGAAAGAGAGCATCCGGCAGGAGGATCTGGAAAGCTTCCGGAAAAATGGAGAAAAGGAGCAGCAGAATTTCCAGGAAGAACTGGTGAGGGAATTCTGTGTGCGCAACAGCCGGGAAACACAGAAAATGCTGGAGTGCTGCAGAAAGGAGAAGGATACACGGGAAAAGGCGGAAGCGGTCCGGAGGACAGTTTCCCCGTATGGTTCCATGTATTCGTCCGGCAGGGATTATGCGTGGCGGTTCGGAAACTCTGCAGAAGGAATCTCCCTGCAGATGAAAAACAGACATGCATGTATGAGCTATGTCCGTTTTGTACGGATACTGGAAAAGCTCTATGGTCTGTCCGGGATGCAGAAAGATATGGAGAGCGGCGGTCCGGAAACCGTACCGGAGGAAGAAAAGGGTACTGGGGCAGGACAGGGCAGAGACATCCCGTCTGCTCCGGAAATGACGGAAGGAATGGGCAGATTGCCGGAAATGAAAAATAACACGCAGCGCAGGGAATGGCTGCGGCGGTATAAGGAATGGGGACTGTGGTACCGCGACCCAAATATCAACGTCAATTATTACCGGTATATATTCCCGGACGGAACGGAGCTGGTGGCTGCGGAATATCCCTGCAGGGAGCATTACTGGAGCGACGGGGCGTGCGACGAGGTCTTTTACCATCTTCTTGAGAAAAAGACGAAAAACCACATGGGTAAAATATTTGACGGGAAATTCCGCCAGGAGATTACCGGCGAGACGGAGCTGGTAAATTTCCTGAGAATCCGGGCTGGAAGGAGTGAAAAATAATGGAGAAAAAACTGACAGTAAGGCTGGACACGGGGTATGAGTACCACAGGCTGGTACTGGAGAAAATCAGCGCGCGCGACAGGAACCGGTATAAAACACTAGCAGATTATATCTGCGAAGCGGTGTCTGTATTTGAAGAGCCGGAAGAAAAGCCGGGCAGGGTGCTGCTTACAGAGGAGGACCGGCACCTGCTCTGCAGGGAGATTGTGGCGGCGATGCGGCAGAAGCCTGCAGGAACGGCAGACGGGGAACAGGAAAGCGCAGCACGGCAGAAACCGGGATATTAGGAGAAAAGGCATGATATTCGGACCCATGACAGAACAGCAGATGACGGATTACCTGAAGGGCATGGATGAGCTGAAGCACCGGATAGCAGAGCGCAGGGATCGGCTGTACAGGCAGGTTGAAACGCTGGAGGAGTGCATTGAGCGGAACACGTTCCGCCATTCCGAGGAAGGCGGGACGGCAGCACCGCCCGGCGGCGGGGATAAGCTTTACCGCATCTGGAAAAAGACAAGGCAGGATATCGAGCGCGAAATCGGGGACATGGCGTACCAGTTCATGCAGCTTGAACAGGAGGAAGAAAAGCTAGCATATGTCTGCCGGTGCCTGGACATGCTGTATCTTCCGCAGAGGGAGCTGCTGGATGAGCTGTACATACAGGGCGTGTCATGGACAGCTTTTGCGCGCGAGCACTGTATCAGTATAGCCACGCTGGGGCGGAACCGCAGGAATGCTATGAACAGTCTGCTGGAATTATATAATTTCAGATTCCGGGAACGGGGAGAAAAGGATGGAAAACACAGTAAGGCAGTTTGATTATTTTTATACAGAGGAAGCAGACCAGTTTACATTTTACCGGATACCAAAGAAACTTTTTACGGAGCGGATTTTCCGGGAGCTGTCTTGTGAGGCGAAGGTGCTGTACGGGCTGATGCTCGATCGGCTGTCACTGAGCCACAGGAATAACTGGATGGACGAACAGGGAAGGGTATACATAGTCTACGGACGCAGGGAAGCGGCAGAAGAGCTTGGCTGCGGTGAGAAAAAGGCAGGAAGGATTATCAGCGAGCTGGCAGATACCGGTCTGATTGAAAAGAAACGGCGCGGACAGGGAAAGCTTAACCTGTTTTATGTGATGAATTTCAACAGGCTGCTGGAGAAAGCGGCTGCGGTGCCGGAAAGAACGGTTCCGGAAAAGCAGGTGGACTGTCCGTGTGACAGAGACACGGGAAAATATAAGGCAGCAGAAGGGACAGAAGAGCCTTTCCAGAAAGGTCAGAATGACACATCTGGAAAGGTCAGAACGACCGTTCAGAGAGAGGAGGGTCAGAATGACACATCCAGAAAGGTCAATCCGACCGTTCTGGAAGGGTCAAAACGACCGCCTAATAAGACTGATAAGAATAATACTGACGTGAGTAATAATAATCTATCTATCCATCCATCTATCCATCATTCGTGGAACAGGGAGAGGAAAGACCTGATACGGAGAAGGATTGACTATGATGCCCTTGCACATGACATGCCACAGTCTGCCGGTCTGCTGGATGAGATTGTGGATCTGGTTGCGGACGTCATGAACGCCCCGCTGGACGCCAGGAAAAAGATAGACGGGATAACCATGCCCTGCAGCGATCTGCAGGAACAGTTTGGCAGACTGGACATGTCACATATCCGGTATGTCCTGGAGTGCGTGGAGGAAGCGGGCAGGACATGCCGCATCAGGAACATAAAAGCCTATCTGCTGACGGCACTGTACAATGCGCCGATGACGATAAACAGCTATTACAGCGCAATGGTAAACCACGACCTGTATAAGGACGCAGCGGAAGGAGGTTAAAGTGAAAGCAGCAAAAGTAACCGCCGTGCTGTCGGCGGGATGTGTGATTGCCGGTATCATACTGCTGGCATGTACAGAATACGGCTACCGGAAAGGGCGGCAGGAATATGCGCTCCTGCAGGAGAAATACATAAGCCGGACAGCGGGGACGGAAGACGCTGACGGTGCTGTATCTGGAACCACGGGACTTTCCACGGGCAGGACATCCGGAGAGGAGGAAAACAGCGTCCTGCCTGCAGATGCACCACAGCCGTCTGCGCCCGATTGGAACGGTCTGCTGAAGGAGAGCGGAGATATTGTCGGATGGGTTGAGCTGCCTGCCGTCGGGATATCCTATCCCGTCCTGCAGGGAGAGGATAATGAATTTTACCTGCACCACGATATCCGCGGGGAGTACCTGTTTGCCGGAAGTATTTTTCTTGACAGTGAATCATCCCCATCCTTCCGGAACCTGAATACGGTCATTTACGGTCATAACATGCGTGATGGCAGCATGTTTGCACGGCTGAAAGAATATGCAGACAGCACGGTATGGGAGGAAAGCCCGTATTTCTGGATTTATACGCCGGAAGCATCCATCCTGTACCGCATCGGCAGTGTGCATACGGCAGATGCATCCGGAAGTACGTATCTCATACGATTCCCGAACAGCCGGACCTATACAGACTGGCTGGAGCAGATGCTGGAATGCTCTGCCCTGGAGACCTGCACGCAGTGGACGGAAGATGACAGGATTGTGACGCTGTCCACATGCACCGGGCAGGAAGGGCAGAGGTGGGTCGTCCAGGGAGCAAAAGCTGCGGAGCTGGGGGCACAGAAGAAAAAAGAGATTGAATAAGGAACATGGAAAAATATGAAGGAGGCGATAAATTGGACGGCAAAAACCGGTCCCCGCCGGAACAGGCAGACATATATCAGAAACAGGGACTCAGAAGAAAATATATCACGGGAAACAGGCTGCGCGCGATTACAGGCGCGCAGTGTGTTTAGAAATAAAGCTGATAGAAATCAGCAACTGTGGTAATACAGCTATCCTGCGGATAGTGTTTTATGTTTCCAGTGATAAGTGGAGCGTAGCAGAATTTTGCTACCTCATAAAACTTCTTATCGCTTTCGTCAGTAAAGGGGATTTTCGGTAATGGCTCTGCGATGACAGATATGCCATTTTTAATAATGGGTTCCAACAGGCAGACGACTTCCCATTCGGAAAATCCGAACTTTGGTCTGCGCAGGACTTTGTTGTATTCATCAAGGATGCGGTAATCATAGCAGGCAGTAAATCTGCGGCTGATTACCGCATTTAAAATGGCGGCCGGCTTACTGGAGGGTGACCAGAGGGCAGAAACAAGGACGTTGGTGTCTAATACAATATTCATAGGCTATTCCCCGTTTCTGGCAGCTTCAATCTCCGCCTCGATTTCTTCTTCGGACATAAAGCCACGAGAGGAAGCTTTGCTTCGCATATTGTTGAAGGCAATCATGGCTTTTGCCTGACGGACAGCCTGCACAACTTCGTCAAAGCAGTCCGCAGGGATGTCAATCATTAAGGCTGCCGGTTTTCCATTGTTGGTGATGACCACCTCCCCGCCTGCGGAAAGATTATCCCATAAGCTTTTGGTTTCGGTTCTTAAATCGCGTACAGAATAGAAATTCATAAATAGCACCTCCTTGTTATTAGTGTACACGATTAAGTCCAAAAAATCAACGGATTGTGCATTGGTTAATAAAAAATTTACAATGCATATTTCCCTGCCGACATGAGTCAGACGGGGTATTTTTCTCTGTTTTTTTCAGCATGAATGGCAAAAAGAACTGAAAATAGCTGGAAATCACGTTTCCGGCTATTTTTGCGCCTTCTTATTTTCGTAAGTATTCCTTAATAAAAAAATAAGATTAAGTGGATAAGTTGAGAATCTGTGAGAATGCTATTGTCTGACTTTTTAAAAACTTAAACACTGCTTCAGAAAAAAATAAGAAACGTGTGGATAAGTTGAGAATCCATGAGAATGTTCTTGTGCTACACTTGGAAGCATGAAAGTGGGATGGAAATGAAGGACCTGCAGATGCGGTCCTTTTTTCATGCCTTTTTTCATGCCCGGCTGGCGGGGCGTAGAGTACGGCAGCAGCGACCGGTGCCGTCTGAAAAGTTCCGGGGTGGAAATCCGACAGAAAAAAATAACACAGAGCAGGGAGGCTTAACAGATTGGAGAGAAAGAAGAAAAGGAAAAGGGCTGCATCATTTGCCGCCGCGCTGCTCATGGCAGTTTCCAGCATGGGGCTGCCTGTCCCTGCAGCGGACGGATACGGTGAGAGCAGGGCGCCGGATATGGCGGCAGGGACAGCAGAAGAGATGGAAGCAGAGTCAGAAGATATGACATATTATACCGTTACCCTGCCGTATTATGACGGTTGCAGCTACGAATTTGATGAAGAGAGAGCGCAGGGCGCGGGAGAGGAGGAAGAGACAGAAGAACATGGGAAGGACAGTCAGGAGGAGAAACAGGACACGGTGCTGCGGTATAGGCCAGAAGAAGCGGTAGAAATACTCATTAAACCAGCAGACGGCGTAAAGCTTACGGAAGTATATATACGCGGCTCAGAGGACAGGGACAGCAGTCATGCTTATACCATGACAGATATTCCGGAGAATGCCTATAGGATGGAGTTTACCATGCCGGAGGAGGATGTTAAGCTCGAGCTGGTATTCGGGCAGGAAGAGCTGGAAAACGGGATGCTGGAAGAAGAGACGGCGGTTCCGGCAGAACCCAGCCAGCAAGAAACAGAGCAGACGGGAGATATGCTGCAGGAACCGGGGACAGAACCTGTACAGGAGGCTGCTGGCGAGCAGGGAGAAGAAACAGAAGCCATGACAGAAACGGCACAGACCGGACAGACGGATACAGAACTGGCAGGGACGGATGCAGTGCTGGTAGAAACGGAAGCAGAGACAGACACGGACGGTCTGCCGCTGCAGGGAAGCATTGTACAGATGTCTTCTGTCACGATCGCGTATGATACCTGGGATTTTGACCCTTACAGTGATTTTCGCGGGATTACGTATGACGGGGATCAGTTTTCCATTGAGTTTATATCCGACAATATTATCTATGATGAGGCAGGTGTATATGACTGCATTTACAGGGTGAAGGACAACGGGAGCGGAAAGTTCTGGTTTGTCCTCCGCCCTGTTGTTGTATCAGAAGAAGGGATATTTATACCGGAGACGGTAACGGAGGTGGAAACGGAGCTGCAGACAGAAGCAGTGTCCGAACCGGAAACGGAGCCGCAGACAGAAACAGCGTCCGAACCGGAAACAGAGCCGCAGACAGAAACAGTGTCCGAACCGGAAACAGAGCTGCAGACAGAAGCAGTGTCTGAACCGGAGACGGAGCCGCAGACAGAAGCAGTGTCTGAACCGGAGACGGAGCCGCAGACAGAAGCAGAATCTGAAACGGAAACACAGACAGAGGAGCCGGAAACAGAGACAGAAACAGAACCTTTTATGAGAGAGGTAAAAATCGTAAAGAAGGACCTTTATACCGGAAGCCCGCTTGCTGGTGCGCAGTTCCGGATACTTGACGGGGACGGGAAGGTGCTCCTGATGAAGGATAACCAGAATGACGGTGAGCTGACGGATACCGTTACCACGGATGATAAGGGAGAAATCCTACTGCCAGAGCCGCTGGTAGAAGGAAGGTATACGCTGGAAGAGGTAAAAGCGCCGGAAGGCTATCTCCTGTCAGAAGCATTGGAGTTTACAGTAAGCAATGACAATGATGAAGGAGAAACAATGGAGGTGGAAAGCACTGGAAAACCGCAGACCGGCAGCATCAGTATCCATGTAACGGACGGAGAAGGAGCAGCAGCCGGGGAAGGATTTACCTTTGAGATTTCTGTTGCGGAGGATATCATGGATCCGGCAGGAACCATCCGGACAATGGATACTGCGGACGGAACCGTGGAGCTGCGTAAGGGAACAATGGCTGCTGTCATCAGTACCGGTACGGATGGCACTGCAGTGGCAGAAAACCTGTATCCGGGAAGCTACCGCTATACGGAAACTGCTTCAGCAGACTGTTACGCGGCAGATACAGAACTGTATACGGTGGAGCTGCCAGGCAGGGAAAGTGCCGGTGAGATGCGGAAGGATGTAACAGTGGTAAACAGAAAAACATCCTTTGAGTTGTATAAGGTTGATGCGGAAGCAGACGGAAGCGGGGATGTTCCGCTTGCAGGTGTTTCCTTCTGCATCTTTACACCAGAAGGGCTGGAGGAAGAAAAAGCTGCGCGGGCAGAAGCAGTTATCGGAGAGCTGCAGGGGATCGGAATGGACAATATACAGCGCAGACAGGAGCTGCTGGATGAGCTTACGGCAATGGAACCGGGCAGGATATGCACGACAGATGAAAACGGACATATCAATACCAGTGATTTCAGCCATGACGCCGTGTATTACTTTTATGAAACGTCCGCCATGCCGGGATATAACAGGGATACCGGAATCTACCAGTTTGAAGTGGATGCGCTGGGAATGATCGGCGGGAGTGCTGTATATTCTGTAAAGCTGTCAGGGACGGCAAACCTGCTTGACATACAGAAAACGGATGCCGCGGGACAGAATGTGCTTGCAGGGGCAGCGCTGCAGCTGGAAGATGAAGCGGGAAATCTGGTCGAGGCATGGACTTCTGCGGAAGAGCCGCACAGAATCAGAGGACTGGCTGCAGGAACATACACGCTGTCAGAAACGCGTGCCCCGGAGGGATATGCGCTGGCAGAGGACATCACGTTTACTCTCACAGACAGCCTGGAAATCCGCAGAATTGTCATCAAGGATGAATTGCTGACAGTATCCTTCCGCAAGCTGGATGAATCCGGAAAAACAGCGGTGGCAGGCGCAAGGCTGGCTGTCCTGGGCGAAAGCGGGGAGAAGCTTGCAGAATGGGTGACAGACCAGGAGGCATACCGACTGAACCTGCCAGCGGGAAAATACCGTCTGGAGGAGCTGGAAGCCCCGGAAGGATATGCAAAGGCGAAAACGGTAAGCTTTGAAGTAAAGCCGGATAAGGCACTGCTGGAGGTTACCATGTATGGCAGGCTGATACAGGCGGCAGTATCCAAGCAGGATATTACAGACAATAAGGAGCTGCCGGGAGCAAGGCTGATACTGCGGGATGCGGAAGGAACAGAAATTGACGAATGGGTATCCACGGAGGAACCGCGCGTGATGAACCTTGCCGCAGGAAAGTACGTGCTGGTGGAGGAGACTGCGCCGGAAGGCTATGAGCTTGCGGATAAGCTGGAATTTGAGGTGACAGACAGCATGGAGCTGCAGAACTTCGTTATGTATGATACGCCGAAGGAAAAGAAAATCAACCTGACGGGAAAAACACACAGCGAGACGAAAACGACAGGCGGGAATACGACAGCGGCAGGGGGAAGTCCTGCGGCACAGGGCGGTACCGCCACAGGGACAGCGGTCAGGGCGGCAGGCGCGCAGACCGGTGATTTTAACCGCTACCTTCCTGCCGTCATTGTAATCCTTGCAGGAGCCGCCGGGCTTGCGGCAGCCGCAGTGATGCACAGGAGAAACAAGAAACGCTGAAACATGGGCGTGTCACGGATGACACGCTTCTTTCATTACAGAACAGAATGGAGAGAAAAGACATGAAAAAGAAACAGAATATCAGAAAGATTTTACAGATACTGGCGGTGACAGCAGTAATGGCTGCCGCCCTGTGCATCACAGCATCTGCAGAGGACGCATCCGGGCTGGGCGCAAAGATGGACACGATCTATCAGCTTGTCATGTCAGTTGTTCAGGGTATCGGGCTTATCCTGATCGCATTCGGGCTGATGGATTTCGGACCTGGCATCAGCCAGCATGATTCCGCACAGCAGCTCCAGGGACTGAAAAAGATGGGCGGCGGCGCTGCGATGCTGCTCGGTCCGCAGATTATCCAGCTCCTTAGCTGACAGGAGGCAGCCTATGGGATTCCTGGACGATATCGTAAAAGGACTCGGGGACGGGCTCCTGGGCTGCGGGGAGTGGTTCCTGCAGGGAGGGGTGAGCTTCTGGAGGGCGTGCAGCAGTGTAACGCTTACCTACCTGGAGAAAAATCCGGCGTCACAGACGGAAGCATGGGGAATCGTTACCGGAACTATCTTTTCGGTAGCGCTTGGCATTGCCGGGACACTGGCGCTTATATTCCTGCTTCTGGGCTGGGTACGGGACAGCATCGATATCCGGACGACCTTTACGCTGGATAACATTTTCAAGGAATTTATCCGGCTTGCCCTGACATTTTCCCTGCTTACAAACTGCCTTGCAATCATAACCGGTGTGACGGAATGCACGACCGCGCTTGTGATGAAGGTCAGCCCGGAGGTGACAGTAGAGGAAGAGCAGGATGCTTTTGATGAACTGCGGGAGGAAATGGACGCAGACGATGCCGGGGCACTGGAATGGATCGGCATGGGTATCGGAGGACTTATCTGCGGGCTTGTGGGCGGCGCAACGATTATTGTATGCGGCATGAGCCTGGTACTCGCTGTGATGTCCAGGATGTTCAAAGTGCTGCTTTGTATTCCCTTTGCACCGCCTGCCCTGGCAGGCTTTGCGGGCGGAGGCGGCTTTTCACAGATGGGGATATCCTGGCTGAAGTCGTTTATCGGATACGGGCTGGAGGCGGTAGTGATTGCACTTGCAATCTCGATCAGCTTCGGGATGTTTTCGGATGCCAGCCTGTTCAGTACGGACGACGCTACCGGAGTGGTGCGGCTGATACTGCTTACCTGCGACTACTGTATGCCGATGCTGACTGCTGTTGCCTGCGTAAAGGGCGCGGATGCGGTCGTCAGACGCTGCATGGGATTTTAGACGGGAGGAATATACGATGCAGATACCAGTAAACAAGAATATTGATGTCTATAAAGATGATTTTTTCCGGGGATTATCCATGAAGGAGACCATCACGGCGGCAGCGATGATACTGTCCGGCACGGCAGGTTTTCTTTTTTTCTACATGTACCTCGGGCTGCCGCAGACAGTGGCAATGTATTGTATGCTGCCGCTGCCAATGGTTATCGGGGTGGCGGGCTTCCTGCGGATACGCGGCAGATCGCTGCCGGAGTATCTGAAAAGCAGGCGGAAAATCATGGACACACCGGTCTATTACTTCCGTCCGCAGATACTTGAAGAGGCGGAGCCATATAAAGACGTACGGCAGCATATCGGCACCGGAAAGGGCGGAAAAAAGAAGATTTACCTCGGAGAGGATGGGGAACTGACAGGCAATGAAGAAGAGCATGAAGGATTATAAGGAGCTGACGCAGAAGGTCTATCCGGTGCCGGAACGTGTCCAGGAGCTGATACCGGTCTACCGGATAGCGGAGGATGGAATATTTGAGTTGGAGAAGAAACCGGAGGGGGCGGATCGGCTGTTTGATAAAGCATACCTGTTCCTGGATACAAATTTTGCCACGATGGATGATTATGAGAAGGAAGATTTCCTGAAGCTGTACTGCGCGGTACTCAACAGCATGTCAGTAAGCTTCAAGATAGAGATTATTAACAACAACCGGAACATGGATACCGTAAGGAAGGACATTTTCATCCATAACCGGGACGGGCGTTTCGGGGAGATGGTGGCGTCGCTCAATAAACATATAGAGGATTCGATGATGAAGGGGCGCGCAGGCATCGAGCAGGTGCGTCTTTTCATCATCACCTGCAGGCGGAAGGATCTGGAACAGGCGCGTAATTATTTTGCTTCCGTGGAGGCAAACCTGGCGGTGAACTTCGACCGGATGCAGTCGGGTCTGGTACCGCTGGATGCGGCAGAGAGGCTGCGTTACCTGCACGCATTTTACCGGCAGGGACAGGAAACAAAGTATGACTTTGACTTTAAAACTGCCCTCCGCAGGGGAACAGACTGGCGGGATATCATATCACCGGCGGTAGTGAAGCATTACCAGGATGAATACGGTACCTTTGACGGTATCACCGTCCAGATGGACGGGATTTACGTGCGGGCACTTTACGTACCGCAGCTTCCGAATTCCATCGAGCCGGGTATCATACAGAAGCTGATGTCCGGTCCGTACCATGTCATCCTGACACTGGATACGGCTGCTATCCCGAAGCAGGCGGTAAAGAAACGGCTGATGGATCTCTACGTGCAGAACGCGCGTGCAATCGAGAAACAGCAGCAGACAAGAAACAAGGCGATGGCGTGGTCGTCCGATATCACTTATGAGCGGCGCAGGGAACGGGATGAACTGGAAAGCTACATGGATATCGTGAATGAGAATGATGAAAAAATGTTTTATCTGGGCATCTATGCGGTCATCAGCGCCGGGAGCAAAAAACAGCTTGAAAATGACGTGACAGCTTTCTGCAGCATGGCGGAGGGAGAAGGCTTCAGCTTCGAACCTGCCATCTGGGAGCAGATAGAGGCAATCAATACGGCGCTTCCGACCGGCGCGCGTTTCTGCAGCGTCATGCAGCCGGTATTCACGCAGCCGCTGTGCGCGCTG